>JAWXBH010000131.1:0-7189 GCA_034439935.1 bacterium | reverse complement strand
TAATGATGCTGCTAACTTTGTTTCGGGATATGTAGTGACTGATGTTACGGGTGATGACTTTGTAGACTCATCCGATCTGCTGCTGACATTTAATAATTCGACTAACTTTGTGTCGGTGATCACGCCGTGATGAATTGTAAATGATAAATTTCAAATGATAAATATCAATTGACAAGAAGCCGGATGATCATCTCCGGCTTCTCTTTTTATTTATCGTTGCAGAGTTGGAGACAATTGAAAGAAATTTTGAATTTACATTATATAGATTGCTAAGCACATCTTTTCTTTGAAAGTAACAATTTCTCTTTCAACCAATATTTAAGCAGCACTTTATTGCATGCTTTCCCAATCTCAATTTCAAGATTGATAATATATTTCTCATCTTTATGAAATTCAAAATTGATTAAATTTCTAAGACACTTTATGTAATTATAGTGAAATTCTTTTCTGTCCTTTCTGATATTATCGCCTCGGCGGACAAATTTGAAATAAGAATTCAAAACTGATTCGGCTTCATCAAAATGTTCCTGGTCATAATATATTGCAGCTTTCAAATAGTAGTTGAGCGATTTGTCAGTAGAACTGGCTCCTAATAAATTCAAGTACTTAAAACAATTGTCAAAATCTTTTTTGGCAAAAGAAAGTGAAGCTTTGCAGTAATTAACAGTTTCAGCTCTTTCTTCTTCCTTTATTTCTTTTGAATAATTCTTAACAAATTTCTCAGCCCAGTCAAATTCCTCTAAATCAAATGCTGTCCGGAAGTAATTTTGAAATTCATTCTTAGAAAGATAATTGAGATTTGGGTTGATGTAAATTTTTTCTTTAACAAGCAGATCATTGATTTCAAAAGCAGCTCTCTCAAATTCATCAGATTGAGATATGTTACTTTTCAATAAAGTCAGGATTCTTAAAGAATTAATGATATCATACTTCAGCTCGTCACTAAATAGTTTAAGGTTGTTAAAAATAATATTCCGGTATTCATTATAATACTTATGATCACTTATATTTTTGTAAGCATAAATGGAGTACAGACTAATTAGTGATAATATTGTCTCACGGGATTTCATATTCAAATCTTTCATAATTCCAATAATCTTCTCAATGTCAATCGAATCAAATAATATCATCAATCCGTTTTTTTCAATTTCCTTCCAGCCATAGTTTTTCCAAAAAGTTAAGTTTTCCAATTGTATTGATGCCTGAACAATGAATTTGTTAATTATAAATTCCGAAAATTCCATATCATGTTTAAACTGAAGTAAAGGTTCCTGGTTGTAATAGTAATAATGAGCTTTTGCCATCTCTATATTTTCCATATCAAAAAAATAATTCACATCCAGCTTTTTTGATTCAAGATTGTGAACTTCCTTATTTATAATCTTCAGAGCTATTGAATTCAGATTTTTAATCAAAGCTTCTTTGCTCACAATTGAATTAATAACAATCGGATTTTTTCTCACCGCAAGTTGCTTGATATATTCAAAGCTTAATTTCAAAAGATCGGTAAGTAGTTTATTGATAGTATCTTTCGAGAAAGATTTACCCGGGTATAATGATTTAAATAATGATTGTTCAGTGAGTCTTTCATCATTAAAATCCGGATAAAACTTTTTGAGGGATTTAAAGAATGGAAGCAAATTTCTACCGGTACTAAAGAAAGGCGAAGCTACAAGTTTTTCAAACTCTTTCATTTCTTCCTTCGAAAATGTTCGAAGAATTTTAAACAGTTGTGAGTTTAACAAGGATTTTTAATTTAATTTTTAGTCCACAAAAATAACTTAATTTAATTATAAAAGTTGTGAAATTATTGCGAATTCAAATAATAGCATCTGAGTAGACATACTTAGAAGAGAAAAAAATTTCGTCAATATTAAAAAAAAGTTTCTTTGGTTACTATAGACCGAATGGATAATTTTGTTCAGTTAATTAATTGTTCATATAAATTCTTAATTAATTATCCGGGTGACGCCGTTAGCAGCTCAAATATAAAGAACGAATCATTTCCTATTCTATTCAATATTCCCTGAACGTCACCCGGGAAACTTGCAGAGTAAGTCCGAACTCAATGCCGGACTGAAATGCATTTTTTCCAATTGTCGTCAAAACAATATATTTTAACCAGACATAAAATAATTATTTACTCAGGAAATAAATAAAATATTAAATCATTTAAACATCAATTTAAACCAAAAAAACTAATATGAAAAAAGTAGAATTACCTGAAATAATAAATATCTCAGAAGTCTTAAAAAAGAAATCGAAAAACTTTGTGATTCATTTCACGGATGCTCAATGGAAAAAAGCAATATCGAAAGCAAAGATATATAAAGGAAAAAAAGAGTTCCGTAATCTTCCGGGTGATTTTGTAGAATTTCACCCGCTACCTCAATTAGGTGGTGGATTAATCTCAGCGTTCAAAGTTAATAAAGCAGGAAAGGTCAGTAATCTTTTTCCAAAAGTAGAATTGATTGATGGAAAATCTACTATTGTTTTTCCGTTGCGTACCGGAGGCAGACCACGTCCGCGACTTTGTCATCTGACATCTAATGGTATTTATTTTCATTGCTCAGGTGATTGCCCCTCATCAAATAATCCATCATGCAATGATGTGCGTAATGCTGAAGGTAAGTTGATAGGATGTTGCTGCGGTGCCCATACTATCTACATATAATGTATCAGACTCTTTCATTACAAAACATATTTACTAACTAATTTTTTATTAAGGATTTCTTAAAATTAAATAAATCATTATGAAAAAAATCATCACAGCTTTTGTCATTATCATTTTTGCAATTATTCTTTTTAGTTTCAGGCAAGATACTGATTATAAAAATAATGCAAATACAAGTGGAGATATTGATTTCGGAAAATTAACTTTAGCTTTAAATAGTCCGCTTGATCTTTCTAAAGAAAAAAATTCTACCAAAGAGGAAGAGTCTATAGATAAAGACTGGTACTCTGAAGCAATGTCAAACATTCAGAAATCAGAATACAATGTTTCATTCAGTGAAAGCCTGAATGCTTATCAATCGCCTAACCGGGCAAATAACATGAGATTCGTTTATCATAAAAACGGATTTTCTGCAATGTTGCGAGATAATAAAATCGCATTGTTTGATGAATCCGATAAAATGATTGAAGAGAGCGAAAAGAAATATGAGAATCTCGATGAATGGAATGTTGACTTCAAGCTTGAAAGTGTTTCCAAAGAAGTTAATGCTGCAACTGAAAACTACTTTACTAAATTATCAGGAAGTGAGTTCAATACATGCAACAATGAAATCTCGATTGAAAATGATAACTTAAGAATTCAATATAAGAACAATGAAGACGGAATGCGGCAGGACTTCATTGTAAAGAATAAACCTGAAGGTGCCGGTCAGCTGAGATTAAATATAAATGCAGACACTGAACTAAAAATGATGGCAGGAGGGGATGCGCTGATGTTTAAAGACAATAAAGGAGATTTAAAATTAAAGTACGCTTCTTTGAAAGTATGGGACGCAAACGGACGTGAGTTACGTGCTTATTTTGAAAAGAATGATCAATTCCAAATTCAAAATTCCAAATCCAAAATCCCAAATTCCAAATCGAAAGAATTCCAAATTGTTGTCAATGATGAAGACGCAGTATATCCGATTACAATAGATCCTCTATCATCAACCGCGACTTGGACTGCCGAGATAAATCAGGCATCAGCAAATTTCGGTTGGAGCGTTGCCACTGCCGGCGATGTAAATGGAGACGGATATTCGGAAGTAATTGTCGGCGCGCCATATTATGATAATGGTCAGACTGATGAAGGCGGTGTATTTGTTTATCACGGATCAATAAACGGACTTTCATTGACACCTAACTGGACAAAAGAAATCAATCAGGCGAGTGCATTATTCGGATGGAGTGTTGCGACGGCAGGCGATATAAATGGTGATGGGTATAGTGATGTGATTATTGGTTCACCGACTTATGACAGCGTGCAGTCAGATGAAGGAAGAGCTTATGTCTATTCTGGATCCGTAGGCGGACTAGCTGCAGTACACGCCTGGAAATATGAAACAAATCAGACAGGTGAAAACTTCGGATACAGTGTGGCATGCGCCGGGGATCTTAATAATGATGGTTTTAGTGATGTGGTTATAGGAAGTCCGTTTTATGATAATGGTCAGACGAATGAAGGCAGAGCCTATGTATTCAGAGGATCGATGACAGGAATATCTTTTTTATTATCACCATGGAAATATGAAAGTAATCAGGCGGATGCAAAATTTGGTTTCAGCGTGGCGTCTGCCGGTGATGTAAACGCTGACGGAAATTCGGATATCATAACGGGTGCATATAAATACAATGCTGCTTTTACAAATGACGGAGTTGTTTATGTATTCCACAGTACGGGATCGACTTATCCTGCATCACCAACTTCGATAAGAGCAGGTACGCAGACCGGCGATTATTTCGGATACAGCGTAAGTACAGCCGGAGATGTGAACGGAGACGGATATTCTGATGTGATAATTGGCTCACCTTTATTTGATAATGGCCAGACAGATGAAGGAAAATGTTTTGTATACTTAGGTTCGGCATCGGGAATAGCCTCAACTCCTGTTTGGTCAAAAGAAAGTAATGAGATCAGCGGACAATTCGGAATAAGCGTTTCGACAGCAGGTGATGTAAATGCAGACGGATTTGCTGATGTCATACTTGGTGGAAATTTTCTTGACAACGGTCAGACGGATGAGGGAAGAGCGTTTCTTTATCTTGGATATTCAGGAGGTTTAAATAATGGTACAGCGCTTATATATGAAAGTAATCAGGCGAATTCACAATTTGGATTCAGCGTTTCGACAGCAGGTGATATTAACGGCGACGGATTCAGCGATATTATTATAGGTGCTCATGAATATGATAATCCAAGCACAGGTGAAGGAGCTGCCTTTGTATATCTTGGTTCAGCAGCAGGAATGAGTTCAGCTGCAGGATGGAGCGGTGAAAGCAATCAAACTGGCGCAGAATTTGGAACTTCTGTTAGTTCTGCCGGTGATGTTAACGGTGATGGTTATTCTGACGTAATTATCGGTGCTCCGTATTATGATAATGGAGAAGTTAATGAAGGAGCTGCATTTGTTTATCACGGATCAATTTCAGGATTATCTCTAACTTCCAACTGGATTGCAGAAGGAAATCAGCCAGTTGCTGAATTTGGAACATCTGTTTCATCAGCCGGAGATGTAAATGGTGACGGTTATTCAGATGTGATAGTTGGAAGTTCTAAATATGACAACCCGGAAAATGATGAAGGCAAAGTGTTTGTTTATCATGGATCATCTACGGGATTATCTGTTACTTCAAACTGGAGTGCGGAAAGTAATCAGTCAAATGCATATTTTGGAAATTCAGTTTCTACAGCCGGAGATGTTAATGGTGACGGTTATTCTGATGTAATTGTTGGTGCAAATTTTTTTGATAATGGTAATACTAATGAAGGGGGAGCATTTGTGTATCACGGTTCATCTTCAGGATTAACTTTAATCTCAAACTGGAGTGCTGAAGGTAATCAATCAAATTCAAATTTTGGCTGGTCAGTTTCTACAGCCGGAGATGTAAATGGAGATGGATATTCAGATGTTATTATCGGTGCACAAAATTATGACAATGGTCAGAGTAATGAAGGGGGAGCATTTGTGTATCACGGTTCAGGTACAGGATTGTCTTTAACTACAAACTGGACCGGAGAAAGTAACCAAGGTAGTGCTCTTTATGGCTGGTCAGTATCTTCAGCAGGAGATGTAAACGGAGACGGTTATTCTGATATAATAGTGGGAGCAAAAAATTTTGATAATCCTGAATCAAATGAAGGAAGAGCTTATGTTTACCAGGGATCTTCTACAGGTTTATCCGCAACATCAAACTGGACAAATGAAGCAAATATTGCAAATTCAGAATTTGGAAATTCAGTTTCATCTGCAGGGGATGTAAATGGTGATGGATATTCGGATGTGATTATTGGTGCTTTAGCATTTGATAATGCACAATCAAATGCCGGAAAAGTTTATATCTACAATGGCTCTGCGACAGGATTATCCGGAATTGAAAACTGGACTGCAGAAGGCAACCAACAAGATGCTTATTTTGGTCTTTCAGTTTCCACTGCAGGCGATATAAATGGCGACGGATATTCGGATGTAATAATTGGGTCAGGTAATTTTGACAATGGTAACGTTAATGAAGGAGCGGCTTATGTTTATTACGGAGGAAGCAATGGCGGACTGCAGTCTAATGTGCGTCAGTATAAATTCGGAACTTCAGTGGTTGTGTCTTCAACCGGAAATACAGGAGTTAATGGTCAGGTCAGACTTCAGCACTATGCCAAAAGTCCGTTTGGAAAAGGTCAAGGTAGAATTGTTTATGAAACTAAGGAGAACGGAATCCCATTTTCCGGAAGTATTATATCCAATAGTACATCATACAACAGCTCTCCTCCTTCATACTCAAATCTTGGTTTAACCGGTACAAATATTTCACAGGATATGACAGGATTTAATTCTAACAAGCAGTATAAATGGCGTGCTCGAACACAGTACAAAATGACAAGCTTTCCATTCCAGAAATTCAGTCCATGGAGATATTATTCTAATTATATACCAACACCTACAGGTGGGTTCAGACCTTCAATTGATAAAATGAATCTTGGTCTGACAGTTCTGATTGAGGGATTTTATAACTCTGCTTCTAACAATATGATTGGCGATACTTTAACTGTATATTTGAGAAACAGCTCTTCCCCTTATGGTATAATGGATTCCTCAAAAGCATTTGTAGGTTCCACCGGTCTTGGGACATTTACATTTAATTCCTCAAACGGAGTCAATTATTATTTGCACTTAAAGCACAGAAACTCGATAGAAACCTGGAGCAGTACTGCAAATCCATTTACATCAAATATATTGAATTATGATTTTACGAATGCATCGGTAAAAGCTTTCGGAAGCAATCAGATACAAATTGATCCTTCACCTGTTCGGTTTGGGATTTACAGCGGAGATGAAAACCAGGACGGTTCGGTTGATGTGACTGATCTTATTGATATTTTTAATGATGCTGCTAACTTTGTTTCGGGATATGTAGTGACTGATGTTACGGGTGATGACTTTGTAGACTCATCCGATCTGCTGCTGACATTTAATAATTC
>JAWXBH010000130.1:0-17106 GCA_034439935.1 bacterium | reverse complement strand
ATTGATAATTGATAATTGATAATTGATAATTGATAATTGATAATTGATAATTGATAATTGATAATTGATAATTGATAATTGTATTGCGGGAGTAACTCAGTTGGTAGAGTCACAGCCTTCCAAGCTGTTGGTCGCGAGTTCGAGTCTCGTCTCCCGCTCAAAGTAGTTTTAAGATATAAACTTCCTAAATTATGAAAATCACGCGAGAAAAATTAATCGAGAATTTGAATGAAGATCTTTCAAGAGAGTACCAGGCAATAATTGCATACGTGAATTATTCCCAGGTTTTGAAAGGGGCTCAATATATGAATATAGCTGCTGAGCTTGAAGTTCACGCAAAGGAGGAATTACAGCATGCCATTACTATTGCAAGTCAGGTTGATTATCTTGGAGGGATGCCGAGTGTAGTCCCAAAGGAAGTAAAAACTTCAGAAGAAGCCGAAGATATGCTCAGGTTTGATCTTGAAAATGAAAGAGTGACGATCTTAAATTACAGAGAGAGAGTGAAGCAGTGTGAGGCACTTGAAGAATATGCGATGGCAGAACAGATAAGACAGATCTTAGTACAAGAGCAGGACCATTTGATGTCGCTTGCAATGGCATTAGGCATTGAAGTACCGAAATTATAAATAACAACTGCTGATGTAGCTCAGTTGGTAGAGCACTTCCTTGGTAAGGAAGAGGTCACCGGTTCAATCCCGGTCATCAGCTCAAAAATGATTTTTAGTAAATAGCGGTAAACATTTCTAATTCATCTAGATAATTTCCCGGATAAATCCTGAAGTTAAATTTCAGAAAAAATAAAATTGTATAACCAATGGCAAAAGAAGGTTCAAGAGTAAAAATAAAGCTTGTAAGCATTGAGGGTCCTCATAAGGGTAAGTCTGTGTATGTATCAACAAAGAACAGGATAAATTCAAAGGACAGACTTGAAAGAAAAAAATACTGCAAGTGGACCAAGCAGCATATTTTACACCGTGAGTCTAAATAGCTCATACTTTGCGGGTGTAGCTCAATTGGTAGAGTAGCGGTCTCCAAAACCGTTGGTTGGGGGTTCGAGTCCCTCCTCCCGTGCAGGTTGTAGTGCGCCGAGTGAATCGAGATGTTTGAATGTATTCAGATTTCAATGAGTGATTTAAGTCAATAGTTTATAAAAAAAATAACAGATATATAAAATGAAAAACAAGATAGTTAATTTTTTCGAGGATATTTATAAGGAAATGAAGAAAGTTTCATGGCCTAAAAAAGCTGAGCTGATCGAGTCAACGAAGGTTGTTATAGTTACAATGCTCATCTCAGCCGTGATCGTATATTTAATTGACAAGGGAATCAGTGAGCTGTTAAAAGTAGTCTTTTAAAATGAACGAGGAAAAAAACACAGAAGAGGAAATGGAAGAAAATCTAACGGAAGAATTGGTTGAAAAAGATATGGAAGCCCCTGCAAAGGAATCCGAGATTACCGAAGAGGAAACAGGGAATTTCAAATGGTATGCAGTAAGGATAATATCAGGTCACGAGAATAAAGTAAAAGCTCATCTTGATAATGAGATCAGGAATGAGAAGCTTGAAGATAAGATCAGAAATGTTCTTATACCTCTTGAAAAAGTATTTGAAGTAAAAGGCGGTAAGAAGAAGATAAAGTTAAAGAACTTTTTGCCGGGATATATACTGATAGAATCAGAATTGGATGATAAGCTTAGAGATTTTATTTCTAAGACGCCTTCAATAATAAACATGGTCGGTTCGAAGAGCATAAAAGGGAAGAGACTTGAGCCAATTCCATTGAAGCCAAACGAAGTCAAAAGAATAAAATCGATATTGAATGAAGAGGGCGATGAAGAAAAACTCGATGTACAGTTAAGTATCGGTGATCCTGTGAAGGTTACCAGCGGACCGTTTAATAATTTCAGCGGGAACGTGCTTGAGGTAAATCTTGAAAAGCTTAAGGTAAAAGTAATGGTAAGCATATTCGGCAGAAAGACACCGATCGAGCTTGAGCTGGCACAAATTGAAAAAGAAAAATAAATCATTAAAATAATATTTTTTAACCATGGCAAAGAAGATAACAGGTTTTGTAAAGTTACAGATTCCGGGAGGCGCCGCTACGATGGCTCCGCCGGTAGGTCCCGCACTCGGTCAAAGAGGTGTAAACGGAATGGAATTTTGCAAACAGTTTAATGCAAGAACTCAGGATAAGAAGGGTCTGATAATCCCGGTAGTGATTACTGTATTTTCTGATAAATCATTTACTTTTATAACAAAGACACCTCCGGCAGCTGTTTTGCTGATCAAGGCAATAGGAATAGAAAAGGGATCCGGTATTCCTAATAAAACAAAAGTCGGTAAAGTAACAAAGAAGCAGTTAAGAGAGATCGCAGAGACAAAGATGCCCGATCTTAATGTTCACGATGTGGATGCTGCAATGAGCATGATCGCAGGTACAGCCAAAAGCATGGGATTAACCATAGAAAATTAATTTAAAACTAAAATTTTTTGGAATGAAATCAACAAAGAAGCAAAAAGACACAAATAAGAAAATCGATATCAGTAAAGAATTTGAAGTAACTGAGGGTATTTCCAAGCTTAAGCTTGCACCAAAAGCGAAGTTTGATGAATCAGTGGATATTGCGGTAAGACTTGGAGTTGATCCCAAGCATGCAGATCAGGTTGTAAGAGGTACGGTTTCATTGCCAAACGGAACAGGTAAAAGCGTAAGGGTTCTTGTTATTGCCAAGCCGGAAAAACAGGATGAAGCAAGAGAAGCAGGTGCAGATTATGTAGGGTTTGAGGATTACATTAAGAAGATACAGGAAGGATGGACAGACATTGATGTTATTATCGCGGCACCGGATACAATGAGTGAATTAGGAAAGATTGGAAAGGTCTTAGGACCAAGAGGACTTATGCCAAATCCGAAGAGCGGAACGGTAACACCGAATGTAGGACAGGCAGTAAAGGAAGTGAAAGCGGGAAAGATCGATTTCAGAGTTGACAAGACCGGCATAGTTCACTCTATAGTAGGAAAGATCTCTTTTGATGAACAGCAACTGAAGGAGAATGTGATGGCATTTTTGAATACTATCATAAAGTTGAAACCTGCAGCGGCTAAAGGTACGTATGTAAAGAGCATTACAATTTCGACAACGATGGGACCGGGAGTTAAGATTGACAAAAACACAGCTACGGTAAAGACCGCGGCATAATTATAGAAGAATTTACGCACTCAAGAACGAATACAGCTTACCGGCTTCAGGTAAGCACGTTTTAATCAGCATTATTTTTTAAATTAACCGATCCTTAATGAACAAAGAACAAAAGGCAGAGTCAGTACGGGAGATAAAGGAAATGATAGAATCTTCCGAGGCAATGTACTTTACGGATTTTACGGGATTGACGGTTGAAGAAGTAAATGAACTGAGGAAGGAATTTTACAAATCCGAATTAAAGTATAAAGTTGTAAAGAACACACTTACAGTCCGTGCTTTAAAAGAGGCGGGTAAATATTCCGCTCACGTTGAAAAACTGACCGAAGTCCTTCACGGACCGACAGGAATTGTATTTGCTTACAAAAACCCGGTTGCTCCTGCGAAGATCTTAAAGAAATTCGCTGATAAGATTGACAGACCAAAGCTTAAAGTTGCGATAGTTGAAAATGAGATCTATGATTCAAAGAAACTCAATCTGCTTGCATCATTGCCATCAAAGGAAGAAGTAATTTCGGGTATCCTAAGTTCACTGGATTCACCGGCTTCGGGAATTGTTGGTTCAATAAATGCAGCTATGAGAGACTTATTCAGTGTAATAGAAGAAGTGGGAAAGAAAAAAGCCGCTTAACTTAAAGAAACTTTTTTTAAAAAAATTTAATTAAAAAGGATATACAATCATGTCAGTACAAGAAATTGCAGATCAAATCGGAGAATTAACCTTATCACAGGCATCTGAATTAAAGAAAATATTAGAAGATAAATTCGGCGTAACCGCAGCGGCACCAATGATGATGGCAGGCGGAGCACCTTCTGCAGCAGCAGCACCTGTGGAAGAACAAACAGAATTCACAGTAATATTAGCTGAAGCAGGATCACAAAAGATCAATGTTATCAAGGCTGTAAAGAATGCAACAGGATTAGGATTAACAGAAGCAAAATCACTTGTAGAAAGCGCACCAAAACCAGTAAAGGAAAACATCTCCAAAGCAGACGCAGACAAATTAAAAGCCGACCTCGAAGCTGCAGGCGCAAAAGTGGAAGTGAAATAAATACCGCACCAAACAAATCAATAAAAACAATCTTACGATTAAAATATATTTTAAATACTAAATGGTCCCGACAAATTATTTCGTCGGGATTATTTATTAAAAATAATTGAGGTAAAAATTGGAAACCAAAGAAGTAGATCTTAAATTAAAACCTTTGAGCAGCAAGAATAAAAGGTTAACATTTGCAAAGACTTCGATAAGGCATGATCCGCCTGATTTGCTTAATGTTCAGATACAGTCATATAAGGATTTCTTACAGGAAGATGTTCCTGCAAGTAAAAGAAAATCTCAGGGACTTCAGAAAGTTTTCGAGGATAATTTTCCTATTTCCGATTCAAGGGAAACCGCTATACTTGAGTTTGTGGATTATTATCTGGAAAAGCCGCATTATTCGGTAATTGAATGTCAGGAGCAGGGTTTGACTTACGCTGTTCAGGTAAAAGCCAGACTCAGATTATCAACAAAGCCAAACGCAGCGGCAAAAGAGTATAACTACACAATTGAAAATGATGTTTACCTCGGTAACCTTCCATACATGACACCGAGAGGAAGCTTTATAATCAACGGCGCTGAAAGAGCGATCGTCAGTCAGCTTCACAGGTCGCCGGGAGTTGTATTCAGTGAATCCATACACGCAAACGGAACCAAGCTGTATTCAGCAAGGGTGATACCTTTCAGAGGATCGTGGGTGGAGTTTACAACTGATATCAACAATCTGCTTTATGCATACATTGACAGAAAAAAGAAATTTTATTTTTCCACATTATTAAAAGCGCTTGGACTTACCGAGCACGTACAGATGCTTGATCTGTTTGACCTTGTTGAAACTGTGAAAGTGAATGATAAGAACTATCTCGATTATGTAGGCAGAAGGGTTTTGGAGAATATAATTAATAAAGATACAGGTGACGATCCGGGAATTGCAGAGAGTACAGTATTGAGCGATGAGCAGCTTGTATCGATCGTGAATTCAAAAATTAAGGAATTAAAGCTATTAAAAAATAATCCGACCGACGGTGAAGAAATAATTTATAATACCATAATCAGTGATGATGAAGAAAGCATGATGCTTGAAAAAATGCCGGAGCAGACAACTGCAAAGGAAAAGAAAGCAGCAGCAGCGCAGATGGAATCTGAAGCTGAGAATGCAAGAAGCTATATTGAAAAATTATTCTTCAATCCGAAGAAATATGATCTTGGAAGTGTCGGAAGATACAAGATAAATTATAAGCTCGGAACAAAGATCGATCCGCATATTACGATCCTTACACAGGAAGACATAGTTTACATTATCAATTACATGAGAGATCTTGTTGACGGAAGAAAAGAAGTGGATGATATCGATCACCTTGGAAACAGGAGAGTGCGAACGGTCAATGAACAGTTGTCCGCGCAATTTTCACTTGGTCTTTCAAGAATGTCAAGAACGATCAGGGACAAGATGAGCATTCATGATGAAGAGAATCTTATGCCTTCAAAATTAATAAGCGCACGTCCTATAACTAGCGCGCTTGCTTCATTCTTCGGAACGAGTCAGCTATCACAATTCATGGATCAGACAAATCCTCTTGCGGAAATGACACACAAAAGAAGGATCAGTGCACTTGGACCAGGTGGACTTTCAAGAGAGAGAGCAGGATTTGAAGTAAGAGACGTTCACTATACACACTACGGAAGACTTTGCCCGATCGAAACACCGGAAGGTCCGAACATCGGATTGATATCTTCGTTGTGTATTCATTCAAGAATAAATGAACTTGGATTTATTGAAACACCATACAGAAAAGTTGAGAAGGGAAGAGTCATCGATAAGATAGAATATCTTTCAGCAGAGAAGGAGAACTTTTACAGGATCGCGCAGGCAAATGAGCCGGTCGATGGTAAAGGTAATTTTGAGAATGAAAGAATAAAGGGAAGATTCAAAGGTGATTTTCCATTATTCAAAGCTGAAGAAATTGATTATATGGATGTCGCTACAAACCAGATCGTAAGTGCGGCGGCGGCATTGATTCCATTCCTTGAACATGATGATGCTAATAGAGCACTGATGGGAAGTAATATGCAGCGCCAGGCAGTTCCGCTTTTAAGACCGGAATCACCTGTAGTCGGAACGGGATTTGAAGAAATAGTTGCGCGTGACTCGAGAACAATGCTTGCGGCGGAAGCTGACGGAATTGTTGAATATGTTTCAGGAGATAAGATAATAGTAAGATATAATATTAAGGAAGATTCAGATGAAAGCTTACTGAGCTTTGTAGACAAGAAATTAGTTGAATACCAGTTAGTTAAATTCTTAAGGACCAATCAGGACACATCAATAAATCAGAGACCGATCGTAACAGAAGGTCAGCGTGTGAAGAAAGGCGATATACTTGCCGACGGATCATCCACACAAAACGGTGAGCTTGCTCTTGGAAGAAATGTACTTGTTGCATTTATGCCATGGAGAGGATACAACTTTGAAGACGCTATCATTATCAGTGAAAAGCTTGTTGCTGATGATGTTTACACATCTATCCATATTGAAGAGTTTAGTCTTGAAGTAAGAGACACTAAAAGAGGTGAGGAAGAGCTGACAAAAGAAATTCCTAACGTCAGTGAAGAAGCGACAAAGGACCTTGATGAGAACGGAGTTGTACGAATAGGTGCGGAAGTAAAAGAGAGTGATATACTGATCGGAAAGGTAACTCCAAAGGGAGAGACAGAGCCGACGCCTGAAGAAAAATTACTGAGAGCGATATTCGGGGATAAAGCGGGTGATGTGAAAGATGCGTCATTGAAAGCGCCTCCGGGTCTAAAGGGAATTGTCATTAACAAAAAGCTTTTCTCAAGAAAGACAAGGGATACAGAAAGCAAGAGAGATGAGAAGAGAAGAATTGATAAATATGAAGCGGAAAGAAAAAAAGAATTAAAAGATCTGAACTTAAAAATTTCAGAGAAATTTGACATACTTCTTGATGGTAAAGAATCAAAAGGTATAAGAGATAAGAAGGGCACGATTGTTCTGAAGAGTGGCGCAGCATTTAAGAAAGATTATTTTTCGGGATTAATTGAAAATCAGGGTTACTCCTTAGGTGATTTTGATTATGACGGCGCATGGTCTGATAATGCAAGAGCCAATTCGCTTATACCGGATATTTACAGGAATTTTACATTCAAGCAAAATGAAATTGAAGAGAGATATAAGAGATTAAAAGATAAAGTGAAGCTTGGAGATGAACTTCCGACAGGCGTTGTAAAGCTTGCGAAAGTTTATGTTGCAAAAAAGAGAAAGCTTTCGGTTGGTGATAAGATGGCAGGAAGACACGGTAACAAGGGTGTTGTGGCAAAGATCGTTCCTCAGGAAGATATGCCTTTCATGCCGGACGGAACACCTGTGGATATCGTATTGAATCCGCTTGGTGTGCCTTCGAGAATGAATCTCGGACAGTTGTATGAAACAGCTTTAGGCTGGGCAGCAACAAAACTCGGAGTGAAGTTTGCTACACCTATTTTTGACGGAGCTACAGTTGCAGAAATAATGGAATATCTTGAATTAGCGGGCTTGAGCAATAATTCCCGAACCGATCTTTATGACGGAATGACCGGAGAGAGATTTGATCAGAAAGTAACAGTTGGTTTTATTTATATACTGAAACTTTCCCATCTTGTGGATGATAAGATCCACGCAAGGTCGATCGGACCATATTCTCTTATTACACAGCAGCCGCTGGGTGGAAAAGCACAGTTTGGCGGACAGAGATTTGGAGAGATGGAATGCTGGGCGCTTCAGGGTTACGGAGCAGCTCACATACTTCAGGAAATGCTTACATACAAGAGTGATGATGTTACAGGAAGAAGCAAGGTTTATGAAGCGATCATTAAGGGTGATAATCTGCCTGAACCGGGAATACCTGAATCATTCAATGTACTTTTGAAAGAGCTTCAGGGATTGTGTCTGGATATAAATCTTGAGGAGTAGGATGAGCTTTGAAATTGTCTGAAGGGAATTTGAAGACAATAGTTTAAAAGAATAAAAAAAATTTTAATTAAGTAAATATAAAAGAGGTTAAAATGGCTTTTAAAACAGAACACAAAAGAAAAAGATTTACGAAGATAACTATCAATCTTGCTTCAACGGATTCGATCATCTCGAAATCTTATGGTGAAGTATTAAAGCCCGAAACCATTAATTACAGAACATACAAACCTGACAAAGATGGATTGTTCTGTGAGAAGATATTCGGACCGGTTCGTGACTGGGAATGTCACTGCGGAAAATACAAAGGTATAAGATACAAAGGTATTGTATGCGACAGGTGCGGTGTAGAGATAAATCTGAAGAGTGTAAGAAGAGAGAGAATGGGTCATATTACGCTGAGCGTACCGGTAGTTCATATTTGGTATTTCAGATCGATGCCATCTAAGATCGGACATATTCTTGGTATTACTTCAAAGGAACTGGAGAGAATAATTTATTATGAGACCTATGTAGTGATAAACCCGGGCAAGTCAAATTATAAGAAGCAGCAATTAATTACTGAAGACGAATTTAATGAAGTTCTTGATACGATGACTGAAGAAGATCATAATCTTGATAATGATGATCCGAAAAAATTTGTAGCAGGTCAGGGTGGTGAAGCAGTAAAAGAATTACTTAAGACAATTAATCTTGAAGAAGAAATTGCAAGATTAAGAGGTGAGCTGAAAGGCGATCTTTCTGCTTTAAAGAAAACAGAATATATTAAGAGACTGAAAATATTAGAAGCATTCAGAATTAAACCGGGCGGCAGACCTAATAAGCCCGAATGGATGGTTCTTGATGTAGTTCCTGTTATTCCACCGGAGTTAAGACCGCTTGTACCGCTTGAAGGCGGAAGGTTCGCCACAAGTGATCTGAATGATCTTTACAGAAGAGTAATCATAAGAAATAACAGATTAAAAAGATTAATAGACATAAAGGCGCCGGAAGTAATTTTAAGAAATGAAAAGAGAATGCTTCAGGAAGCAGTTGATGCATTGCTTGACAATTCAAGAAGAGTTACCGCAGTGAAAGCTGAGAACCGCGCGTTGAAATCGTTGTCAGATATATTAAAAGGAAAGCAGGGAAGATTCAGACAGAACCTGCTTGGTAAGAGAGTTGATTATTCAGGAAGAACAGTAATTGTTGTCGGACCGGAATTGAAGCTTCATCAGTGCGGACTTCCAAAAGACATGGCTTTGGAATTATTCAAGCCGTTCGTAATAAGAAGACTTATCGACAGGGATTATGTGAAGACAGTAAAGAGCGCGAAAAAATTAATTGACAAGAGAACACCGGAAGTATGGGATATACTTGAGAATGTGATCGACGGGCATCCTGTATTATTGAACAGAGCTCCGACATTGCACAGACTCAGCATACAGGCATTTCAGCCAGTGCTTATAGAAGGAAAAGCTATCACTCTTCATCCGCTGGTATGTATCGCATTTAATGCAGACTTTGACGGTGATCAGATGGCTGTTCACGTTCCGCTTTCTTATGAGGCTCAGCTTGAAGCACAGGTAATGATGCTTTCTTCGCACAACATTTTATCTCCACAGGACGGTGCTCCAATTACCAGACCTAATCAGGAAATGATCCTTGGATGTTATTATCTTACCAAAGAAATGACAGGCGATATCGGGGAAGGAAAAATATTATCCTCACCTGAAGAAGTAATGATCGCTTATGACAATAAAAAATTAGGACTTCATGCAAGAATAAAGGTTCGTGTTAAAGGGCAGATGATAGAGACGACCACGGGAAGAGTCATATTCAACATGATCGTTCCGGAGAAAATGTCTTTTATCAATGAGTTGCTGAAGAAGAAAAAGCTTATCGAGATCATAGGATTGATCTATGCTAATGTAGGTAATTTAGAAACCTCAAAGTTTCTTGATGATCTAAAGGAGATCGGATTTAAGTTTGCAACCATCGGCGGTCTGTCAGTAAACATTGACGACATCGAAGTTCCGCAGACCAAAGATAAGATCATTGAAGAAGCATACAAGAGAGTGGAGCTGATTGAAAAATCAAAAGCCCGCGGTATTATTTCTGAGAATGAAAGATACAATAAAGTCATTGACATATGGACGCACGTTCGTGATGAAGTGAAGAGAGATCTTATGATCAACCTTACAAAATCAAAGAGCGGATTTAATTCACTTCACATGATGATCGACTCGGGTGCAAGAGGATCGGCTGAACAGGTGAGTCAGCTTGCAGGTATGAGAGGACTTATGCAGAAGCCGCAGAAGTCATTGACAGGGCAAGCTGGAGAGATCATTGAAAATCCGATCATTGCAAACTTTAAAGAAGGTCTTTCGATCCTTGAATACTTTATTTCCACTCACGGAGCGAGAAAAGGTCTTGCTGATACTGCATTGAAAACAGCAGACGCAGGATATCTTACAAGAAGATTAGTTGACGTTGCACAGGATGTTATCATTACAGAGGAAGATTGCGGTACGCACAGGGGTGTAGTTTCTGAAGCATTGAAAGAAGGTGAAGATGTTAAAGAAACATTAGCGGAAAGAATATTAGGAAGAGTTGCAGTGCATGATGTAGTAAATCCTCTGACTAAGAAAGTTATCATTAAGACAGACGAGCTTATTACCGAAGACAAAGCGCAGTTAGTTTCAGAGACACCAATTACTCAGGTGGAGATAAGGTCTGTATTGACCTGCGAAACAAAGCGTGGAGTTTGTGCAAACTGTTACGGAAGAAATCTTGCAACCGGAAAGATGGTGGAAGTGGGTGAAGCAGTGGGAATTATCGGTGCGCAGTCAATCGGCGAACCGGGTACACAGCTTACATTGAGAACATTCCATATCGGAGGTACTGCAAGTAAGATCATTACACAGTCACAGATCACAACTAAGTTCGAAGGTAAAGCAAAATTTGAAAACATTAAGATAGTTGAATACAAGGGTGCATCCGGCGCTGAGTTTGTATCATTAAGCCGTAACGGTCTTATCAATATCATTGATGAGAACGGTTCACAGCTTGCAAGATATTCGGTTCCTTACGGCGCGCATCTGAAGGTTAAGAATAATGAGAAGGCAAAGAAGAACGGAATTCTTTATGAATGGGATCCATACAATTCTGTGATAGTAGCGGAGGACGACGGTATAATAAATTATGTAGATATGGATGAAGGTAAGCAGTATGAACTGGCAAAAGATGAGCAGACAGGTCACTTCCAGAAAATTGTTATCGAGAGTCGTGACAAAACGAAATCACCTACACTTCAGATAATGAATCCGAAGAAGGATAAACCGTTGAGTTCGTATCTTATTCCGGCAAAAGCAAATCTGCTTGTTGATGACGGCGAGGAAGTAAAAGCAGGAACGATCATTGTGAAGATCCCGAGAGAGTCCGGAAAGACAAGGGATATTACAGGAGGACTTCCGAGAGTTACGGAATTGTTTGAAGCAAGAAGTCCGAGTGACCCTGCGAAAGTTGCAGAGATCGACGGAACAGTTGAGATCGGCAAGATCTCAAGAGGAAGCCGTGAAGTAAGAATTGTAAGTAAAGACGGCAACAAAATTGTCGATTACAAAATCCCTATCGGCAAGCACATACTTGTCCGTCACGGTGATATTGTAAAGTCAGGCGAGCCTTTAACCGGAGGAGCTTATGATCCGGTTGATATTCTGAAGATCAAGGGTGTTGCTGAAGTTCAGGAATATCTTGTAAATGAAATTCAGGAAGTTTACAGGATCCAGGGTGTTAAGATCAATGATAAGCATATTGAAGTAATAGTAAGACAGATGCTTCAGAAAGTAAAAGTATCCGATACAGGAGATACAAACTTCCTTGAAGGAGATGTCATACATAAAAATATATTTGCAGCAGAAAATGAAAAGCTTAAAGGCATGGTTGTGATATCCGATACGGGTGACAGTGATAAAGTGATGGAAGGTGAGAAGGTGAATAAGAAAGAAGTGAAAGATATGAATGTAGCTTTGAAGAAAAAAGAAAAAGCTGTAATAAAATTCAAAGACGCAGTTCCTGCATCAGCAGATCCTGTTCTTCTTGGAATTACACAAACCTCATTAACAACTGAGAGCTTTATCTCAGCGGCTTCCTTCCAGGAAACAACAAAGGTATTGACTGATGCAGCTATAAGGGGCAAGGTTGATAATCTGCTTGGATTGAAAGAGAATGTTATAATAGGTCAGTTGATCCCGGCAGGTACAGGTCTGAAGAAGTACAGGGAAATTCTTGTTACGGATAAAGAAGAAGATGCTGCAGCAGCGGAAAAGCCAAAGACACGAAAGAAGAAAGAAGAAGCTGTAGAAGCATAAGCAGTATAGTAAAATAGTTTTATTAAGAAGCCGTTTCATTTATATGGAACGGCTTCTTTTATTGTCATCAGAAAATATTATTAATGTTTAAATAAAATTAAAATAATTTAATTTATAAAAAACTTCAGGTGAAAGAATAATTTCAACGGATGGATAAAATTAAATTATACCACATCAGCGAAACTCCGGGTATTAAAGAGTTTGCACCAAAGCCTTCACTAAAAAATTTAGCAATTGAAATTTCCGCATATAGTCTTCAATTTTCCATAATAAGAATGCGCAACTCAACAGACAGATCAGGCTAAACTTTAAATAGAATTAATGCCTGTTTACTTTCCTCTTCCATGAAACCCAGAAGTATAATTCTTCGAATTTAGCACATTCCAGATTCTTCATACCCTTTGCAACTCAAAAAATTGTTTGACTTTTAAAATAAATTACGTATTTTTGTATATCAGTGGTGCAAAGTGGGGAAAAGTGGTGAATATTCATGATGACAATCAAAAGAATTCTCATTCCCATATTCAATTCAACTTTCAATAAACAAAATTCAAGATGTTTCAGGGACATTCACTTTGTAATTTAGATTCCAAGTCAAGAATAATCCTGCCTGCGAAATTCCGGAAATACATCAAGCCGGAAGCAGACAACAAGGTTGTTCTGACAAGAGGTATGGATGAATGTCTGCTTGTATATCCTCTTGATGAATGGGAAAAAGTAAAGACCGGGCTGACACGTTACAATCAGTTCAATACTGATCAGAGATTTTTTATCAGACAATTTTTAAATTTTGTAAATGAATGCGAACTTGATTCACAGAACAGAATACTTATTCCGCCGCAACTTCTGGATTTTGCAAAATTAAAAAAGGAAGTGGTAGTACTTGGTCTTCTTGATAAAATGGAAATATGGGATCCGGAAATTAAAGACAGTTATGATAAATCAATGTCAAAGAGCTATGAAGAAATTGCAGAGAAGGTTTCGGAAATAATTAATTCGTAAATTTAGTGAACCGGAAAATGAAAGGAAATTGAACAACGGAAATTCATATCACATCCCCGTCTTATTAAATGAAGCAATAGAATATCTTATCAATGCTGATGTTGAAAACAGAATAATAGTAGACGGGACGCTCGGAGGCGGAGGATACACCGAGCTGATATGCAATAAGATCAAAGAGAATGATAAAATAATTTCCATTGACAAGGATCTGAATGCGATTGAGTATTCGAAACAAGTATTGAGCAGTTGCAGCAACAGAATAACATTTCTAAACGGTAACTTTGGTGATCTTAAGGAAATTTTAACAGAGATGAATATTAAAAAAATTGACGGACTTGTGCTGGATCTTGGCTTATCAACCTATCAGCTTGATGCAGAAGACGGATTCAGCTTTATGAATGATACGCCACTTGATATGAGAGCATATAAAGGAGAAAATCAAACTGCCGCTGAAATTTTGAACAGTTATACAAAAGATGAGCTAACCCGTGTCTTTGAAGAATACGGTGACATCGGTAAAGCTCAAAGACTGTCGAAAGCGATTGTGAACAGGAGAAAGTCGGTCAGATTTTCAACGACATTTGATCTGGTAAATCTGGTACAGGAAGAATACAAGATCAATAAGAAAAATCTTATAGATTTTCTGGCAAAGATATTTCAATCATTGAGAATAGAAGTTAACAACGAGCTTGAAAATCTTGAAACAGTACTTGAAGATTCAATACAATTGATAAATGTAGGAGGCAGGATCGTGATAGTATCATATCATTCGCTGGAAGACAGAATGGTAAAGAATTTTTTTAAAGAAAAATCATCAACGACCAGGCAAACAGATAATCCATATTTCACAGAAGATAAATTACCTGAAATAAAAATTTTAACGAAGAAACCGGTAGTCCCCTCACCGGAGGAGATAAAGTTTAACAGCAGGTCAAGAAGCGCCAAGCTTCGTGCCGCTGAAATATTATAAAACAAAAAAATGAAAGCAAAAAAACAACCGAAAAAAAAGATCTCTGTTTTTTATTTTTTGATTTTACTTGTAATTACTTCCGTTATTCTTGTTATCTACATCAACAACATTATTGCTGTGAATCAGCTTGCTGTTGGAAACAATGCACTAAAGGAAGAGATCAGGAAGAACATGCAGGGCAATGACCTTCTCAGGGCGGAAGCTGAACAGCTTACAAGCTTTGACAGGGTGAAGGACATTGCTCTGGTTAAGTATAATTTAACTTACAAAGACAACGCTGTTGATGAATCGAATAAAATAATTTTAAAAAAATCCCAGTTGAAATAAAAATACACTTTGCAATATAAAACCTATAAAAATCCCGGTAAGCAGTTAATTCAGAAAAGAAAGATCAATCTTCTTTTCCTGATGCTCTTTGCGGTTTTCATAGTGATACTTGTAAAGCTTGTAAGCATACAGATAATTGATTCCGAAAAATATAAGATCGCCGCAAGAAAGCAGTATGAAAATAAAATAACGCTTACACCATACAGAGGTTTGATCTACGACAGAAATATGAATGTACTCGTTTCGAATTCTTATGAGTATTCATTTGCTGCAGATCCTAACATGATCGAAAATGCTGACAGTGTAGCTGAAATTTTCTCCATGGCTTTTGGTAAAACCAGGGAAGAGTATCTTGCAAAACTGAATTCCCCGAATACTTCCTTTATTTATCTTGAAAGAAAAGTTGATGCATCAAATTCAAAAGGACTTGATACACTTAACATCAGCGGTGTGATTGTTTTGAAAGAGCCGAAGAGAATTTATAATTACGGAAGCTTAGCTTCGCAAGTGCTTGGATTTACAAACATCGACAACAAAGGTCAGACAGGAATAGAGCTTTCGATGGAGACAGAGCTTGCAGGCAAAGAGGGCTTTGTAATAATGCAGCGTGACGGTAAAGGCAATAACAGACCTTCGCTTGAGTTTCCGAGAAAGGATTCAGAGAACGGTAACAATATAATTTTAACTTTAGATATTAATGTACAGAGGTTTGCCGAGGAAGAGCTTGCAGCCGGGGTGAAAAATTTTAATGCAGACGGTGGAAAGGTGATCGTCCAGTCGGTAAAGAGCGGAGAGATACTAGCAATGTCTTCATATCCAACATTTGACCCTAACAGTATTTCAACCGGTGATACAAGCGGAATGAAAAATGCGGTAGTGTCTGACATTTATGAACCCGGTTCAACTTTCAAAATTGTAACAGCGGCTGCTTCGCTTGAAGAAAAGATCGAGGACAGAAATTCGATAATTGCAACCGAAAACATTACCGGTCTTAAGATTACCGATGTTCACAGTGCGTCAAGCATGACATTTCAGCAGGCGATAGAGCAGTCAAGCAATGTCGGATTCAGCAAGATAGCAATGAAGCTTGGTCAGGAAAAATTTTACAAATACGCAAGAGATTTTGGATTTGGAATTTACTCGGGAATTGAATTACCCGGAGAGAACAAAGGAATTCTCAAACGACCTATTGATTATTCAGGAATTTCATTGCCTTATCAGGCAATAGGATATGAGGTGCTTGTAAATGCAATGCAGCTTTCGAATGCTTACTCATCAATTGCAAACAACGGAATGATGATGAAGCAGTACATAGTAAAAAAGGAAACGGGTACTGACAGTAAAATAATTTTTGAGAATAAGCCGACACAAGTAAGACAGATCATTTCGGAGAACACAGCAAAAGTTCTGACAACTCTTCTGACAGGAGTAGTCGAAAGGGGGACCGGTATGGATGCGGGGATAGAGGGAGTAAGTGTTGCAGGTAAAACCGGAACCGCTCAGCGGTTGATTGACGGTCAGTATTCAAGCGGGTCACATAATTCGACTTTTGTAGGATTTTTCCCTGCGGAGAATCCTCAGGTACTAATCACCGTGATTTTAAATAATCCAAAGTCCGGTGAGTACTACGGTGGAAAGGTTGCCGCTCCGATATTTCAAAAAGTAGCAAGCAGGATAATAAATTTTTCGGGAATATCGCCGGTTATGACGCAGGATTTTGTAAGTGTTAACTATTCGGAAAAGGGTAATTCCGGAGAAGTAAACGGATTTGACAACTATGATATTTTGGCACCGAACCTTATGAATCTTCGTCTTGAAGATGCCAAAGAAATACTCAGCGAAAACAATTTAAGCTATGAAATAATAAACAGCGGCACGGAAATTCCTGGAATGATAATCGAAACACAAGTACCGGGTCCAAATGAAAAAATTGTTCCGACCGAAAATTTTAAAATTATGCTGGCTGTAAAGCCGGGGAATGTTTCCGAAGACAGAATGCTGATCGTGCCGGACATCAAAAATTTAAGCTTAAGGAAAGCCATCAATGTATTACTGTCGGGTGGATTTGATGTTGACATAAACGGAAGTGGAAAGATCGTCGGTCAGACACCGGAGCCGGGAACAAAATTAATTCCGAGATCGAGAATTATTATTTACTGTAAGAATGAATAATGAAAGCATCAGAATTATTAAACAGTAAAAATATAAAATTAAATTTTGATCAGTCAAAAGATTTCGATGT
>JAWXBH010000129.1:0-4424 GCA_034439935.1 bacterium | reverse complement strand
TAAGTTTAAAAAATAAAAAAGGTACAACAAACATTTATGAAGTGATCGAATGAATATATCTTTTTACATTATCTCAGAAAACACAGCGCGAATGGAGCAACATGGTGAAGCAGGTAAAATTAATTTTTCCGGTGATACATATAAACTTGTCAAAGATAAATTCAATTGTACTCATCGCGGAAGTATTGAAGCAAAAAATAAAGGAAAGGTTGATATGTATTTTGTTGAAGGAAATTTGTAGAACAATGTTAAAATGTTAAATGGTAAATGTTAAATGGTAAATGTTAAATAGTTATCCTTTCCTCACCACATCCGTCCAAAACAATGAGGTTTAAACAGTCAAAATTTTTAGTTTCGATTAACTTCGCTTTCTTTTGAAAAACTCCCGCATAAAAGCATTGCGGGACAGGCGCCAGAAAGCTTAGCAAAGAAAAGTTTCCCGCTGGTGATAAACTGCCGGAAATTCAGATCAATGACGGCAGGAATTCCAACATGTAACGGGTTGATGACTTGTAGCCGATGCTTGACTCGGGAATTCCTGCTTGTCGCCATTGCTCTGAATTTCTTATCGGCAATTTCTCACAGGCGGGTTCTTTTTAAGAATGATAATGTTTACATTAATTGTTTACTAGATTAAGACTATTTAGGTTTTGATAAAAATGTTTTGGACAGCACTGTTTCCTCACCCCAGTGTCACTTCGAATGAATCAAAACTCCTTTATATCCTTCACATCATAAGCTCTCATGAAGTCGGGCTGATTTTCTGCTGCATAAGTTATGCATCTCACCATCTGACCTATCTTAACCAGACCAAGTCTCAGTGCGGTCTCTCTTGTTGATGGTATCAGTTCAAACAATTTATAGAACGGAATAAAAGCGTAAGGCCAGTAATGTCCCGGACCGAGTACATACCAGGGTCTGATGAATGATGCATTGAGACCGCTTCTGATAATCAGTTCCTCACCTTTGCGGCGCACATCAATATATTCCTTCATCGCAGGGGCGGGATGGGCAACACTTAAGTATATAAAATAGTTCACACCCGCTTTCACTGCTGCCGGAACTGCCTGCTCGATCGAAAAAAGATCAATGTCAAGGAAATCATTTTTCTTTCCCGGACCGGGATGATGTACTCCTATGAGTTGAATAAATGTATCACAGCCTTTGACGTGATCTTCATACGAGCTTCCATCCAGAGCATTTCCATAAATGACATTACAGCCTTCCGGAAGTTTTGACTCCGAGCCCTTTCTTATAAGCGCATTGATCTCAAAATTATTTTCAAGCAACACAGGAATTACACGAGAGCCGATATAACCTGTACTGCCGGTAATAAAGACCTTATTATTCAAGCGTATCAGTTTTTAAATTTATTCCAGAGATAAAAAAAAAGAGAGAGAAGGATGCTTATAATTATGGAGGTGACAACAGGGAAATAAATTGTGAAATTTTCCCTTCTTATTGTAATGTCACCGGGCAGTTTTCCCAGAAAAGGGATCTTATCAAAGAAAGAAATTATCAAACCTGCCAGGAAGATCACAATTCCAAAAATCATAATTATTTTACCGAACGGCTGAAGAGAACTCATATTTGTTATAAATTATAGAAGGAAATTTAATTGAGTTTTTACCCGGATAAAGTATTTAATTATGCAAAACCAAACAATAAGTTAAATTGAATTGAGTTACATTTTCAATATGAGTAAATTGAATAAAACTTACAATAATTAATTTAACCAACGAATAATTTTCTATGAAAGAATTTGATGTTGTCGTAATCGGCAGCGGTCCCGGTGGCTATACGACTGCAATAAGGGCTTCGCAACTTGGATTTAAAACTGCAATAATCGAAAGAGACAGACTTGGAGGCATCTGCCTTAACTGGGGCTGCATTCCCACAAAAGCACTTCTGAAGAATGCTGAACTAATGAACGGAATGAAGCATCTGTCAGACTTTGGCATAACGGCTGAGAACGTTAAATTTGATTTTGAAAAGATCATCGCACGCTCACGCGGAGTAGCAGATACTTCTGAAAAAGGCGTTAAGTACCTGATGAAGAAAAATAAGATCGAAGTGTTTGAAGGAAGCGGTTTTATTAATAAAGATAAGTCTGTTACTGTAACAGGAAAAGATGGCAAGGAAATTGATATATTAAAAGCGAAGCATGTAATAATTGCCACGGGTGCCAGAGCAAGACAGCTTGGCAATCTGAAATTTGATGAGAAGAAAGTTTTGTCTTCAACAGGGGCGATGATAATGAAGGAAGTTCCGAAGAAGCTGACGATAGTAGGTAGTGGTGCTATCGGAGTCGAATTTGCTTATTTTTATAACGCATTTGGAGCAGAAGTTACAATTATTGAAATGATGCCGACTATTATGCCGATTGAAGATAAAGATATTTCAGATGTGGTTGCCAGAGAATTTAAGAAAAGCGGTATAAAGCTGATGCTTGAAACAAAGACGGAAAGTGTTGAAGTCAAAGGTGGGAAGGTCACGACAAAAGTGTCAGGCAAGAACAATGAAGATCTGGTTTCAGATGCAGTGCTTATTGCAATTGGTGTTGTCGGTAATGTTGAGAATCTGGGGCTTGAAGACCTTGGAGTTGAATTTGAAAAGGGCAGCATAAAAGTAGATAAAAATTATAAAACAAATGTTGAAGGTATATACGCGATTGGTGATGTTAACGGTCCTCCCTGGCTTGCACATGTTGCTTCTTCAGAAGGTATCAACTGTGTCGAGAAAATTAAAGGATTACATGTCCCTGACATTGATTACAATACAATTCCGGGTTGCACATACTGTCAGCCGCAAGTTGCATCAGTAGGTTTCACTGAAAAGAAAGCTATAGAAGCCGGATACGAATTAAACGTTGGAAAATTTCCATTCTCTGCAAGCGGTAAATCAAGAGCAATGGGTGAAACTACCGGAATGATCAAAGTTATCTTTGATAAAAAATATGATGAGCTGCTTGGTGCGCATATAGTAGGAGTGGAAGCAACTGAGCTTATCACGGAATTTGTTCTTGCAAAGTCACTTGAAGCCACACACGAACAGATACTAAAAACAGTTCATGCCCATCCTACACTAAGCGAAGGTAATATGGAAGCGGTGGGAGTTGCATACGGCGAGGCAATAAATATTTAATTTGATATAAACATTTATTTAGCATATTTTATTATTAATTAAAAAATATAACAGGAGAAATTAGAAATGGAAGAAAATAAAGCTGCCAAAGGACTTCTGCTTGGATTTATAACAGGCGGAATAGTAGGAGCTGCCGTAGCATTACTTTATGCTCCGAAAAGCGGTAAAGAATTAAGAAATGACATCCGATTGAAAAAAGATGAGCTTTGGGATGATACTTCAGAGTATGTTCAGGTTGCTAAAACAAAGGCAAGCGATCTCATAAACGAAGGTAAGAGAAAATCCGAAGAGTTGATTTCAGATGCCAAGAAAAAAGCTAACTCACTTATCGGTGATGCAAATACAATCCTGAATGATGCAAAGCAAAAAGCAACCACTACATTGAATACCACTAAAGACAAGCTCAACATCGAAGCGGACCGAGTTAAGGATGCATTCAAATCGGGGATGGACGCTTATAATCAGGAAAAGAATCAGGAAAAGAATAAAAGTTAATTAAATCTTAATAAATTGGAAGACGCACTTCAATACACGCATTTAGCGGTAAACATAATCATTATATTACTATTCCTCGGACTTGTAGTACTTGTATTCAAGCTGCTTGGAAGTGTAAAACTTATAACCGAAAAATTTGAGAAGCTTTCAACCGATGTCAAAGACCTTAAGCCTAAGGTTGAAACAACGGTAGAAAAAATAAATTCACTTTCGGATAATGTCAATTTGCTTGTTACTAAATTTAACGGACACGCTGAGAAGCTTGGTACCGTGGTTGACAGGATAAAAGAAACAGCAGATAGCATAATTGACTTTGAGCAGGAGTTACAAAGAAAGATCGAGCCGCCGGTTCTTGATACAGTGAATACGATCTCAGCCGTCTCGATTGGAATTAAGACCTTCTTTGAAAAGCTGACGCAGAAACGTCCCGGCAAGATTGAAATAACAGATGATGAATACGAAGATATTAAAGATTCAATGAATGAAGTCAATCACGAACTTGAAGAAGTAAATTCAAAACTCACAGATCTTCAGAGATAAAACGAAGCTATAAAAGATTTAAATCAAAAGCAGATCCCGCAAATGGGTCTGCTTTTTTTATTTAATGAAGATATTGGAAAAAGTGTCTATGCTGCAGAGCAACTGTGATTTATGGATTACAAAAATGACTTTGCAGCATACAAGTAGTTAAATTCAAAAAAAATGTTTTAATGCTTGGCTAATGTAAAGCACTAACGGTAAACAAAGGAGCGCGAAGCCCAACTATAGAATACAATTGAGCAACT
>JAWXBH010000128.1:0-3816 GCA_034439935.1 bacterium | reverse complement strand
GCTATTTCTCGTTTGTTGATGAGTTTGACCTATACACCTTCGCGTAACACGAACAATGACGGGTAAGAATGTTGGTCAGCGACCAACATTAACCGGGGGGGGGGCAGTCAACGTCTAGTTATGAGTCGTTGCTTTGGTTTTTAAAAATAATTAAAAAGCAATGACTTATCGTTTTTGTTGTAGTGTGCACCCTTTACTCAATTGTCAAGGATATCCTTCTTCCAAGGCCCAGTTCAATTAATTTAAACAAAGTCGATAATTGGATGTCACTATGTCCATTCTCAATTCTTGAAATGAAACTCTTCTTTGTTCCCGTTTTATCTGCTAACTCGTCTTGTGTCATGTTAGCAAGTCGTCTTTCTTCTCTAATTATTTCTCCAATTGCAAAAGATTTGGCTTTGATTTCAAAATCAGTCCGTTTTTTTGTTCCAATTTTTCCATGCCGGCTTTCAATTAGTTGATCAAAAGTCGTTAAAGTCTTCTTTCTTTTATTTTTTTTTATTTCCATGTCTTTTTGATTTAACCCTTTCAATAAAATATTCAGTCTTAATCTTTAATGCTTTCTCAATTTCTCCTGTTGGTGTCTTCTGCGATTTTTTTGAAACCCGTTAAACAACACAATCAAATTCCCCTCGTCAAAACAAGCAAAATACGGTAGATATTCCCCTGAAATTCAATTCTTACTTCATAAAGTCCATCAGTCCCTGTCATGTGTTTAAAAAACTTAACTGGGATTCTTTCCGCGACTGAGATTACAAACAAAACATGTTCAATTTTGTCTTTAACCTTCGAGGTCTGGTTGTTATAGAAGTCAATAAAATAGTTCTTAAAGAATATAATTTGACGGATTTTTTCCACTTGGCAAAGTTAACTTAAAAGTTAACAAAGTCAAATCTCCAAGAAATGATAATTACTTGTTTAAGGAGTGTTGGTCAGCGACTAACATTAACTAGGTATTCATATAACCAATTTGGCCATTTCATTTTTTCGTTCTTGAATGACTACTACTAGTTTGTTGGTGGGCTTGCACTATATGCCTTCGCGCAAACACCAACAATGGCGAAGGTAATTGGGGTTCTTTATGCTCAATAACTATTTCACGCAACGCTTTCTCAAACTCCTTAATAACTACATAGCTGGAAATATTACTGCTCATGGCACGGATTACCTTCTCATCATTTAAGTTCACCACTTCTCCAAAAGCCTTGCGTTCAAAAAAATCTCGCACCTTAGGAGCTAACAAATCAAATTGAGAAGGCAGCTTTATATTCTGTGCTATCTGACGAGCGTAGTAACCAATAACTTCTTCTAGCTTTTGAGCAGGCGGGATTGTGTAGTTCCTTTCAAATAACTTTTCATCCGTGAGAATGTCTCTTCCTTCGTAAATAAAATGATTAAATTCATGAGGAATTCCTTCCTGAACCATATTTATTACGTCAAAATTATTGCCTAGTAGGTCAAAAATAAAAGCATCATTTTCCATTCCGCCAAATCCGATTCCTTCAACAGGAGCAAGGATTATGCTTAACCTTATATTTTTTGGTGTTCGCCCAGTTAATTTTTTCATTCCCTCTAGACTGGCTTGAAGAGTTGAATCAAACTTAATATCTAACAAAGTATTAACTCTTGATTCAATGGAATCCTTATTCTCATGAAAAATTTCTTTGTTCCATTTAACCATTCCTTGCGTAGTTGTAAACATTTCATGGTCAAACAAAACTCCATATAATTCCTTTCATATTTTTGGTTGTGAGTTATAAACTTTATTAATTATCAATGTGCCATCAAATAAATTGTTTTTGCGTGCAAGAATCTGATATTTAAATAGATTGTAAATTATTATATCATCTATTTTAATGCTGTCAGGTACTTTATCGTCTTTATCAAAAATCGACAATTCATTCGAACTTTTTTCCTTATTCCTTTTGTTACAGCTAAGAGATAAAATGAAAAGAAAAATTATTAATGTCATTCCTATTTTTTTTATAGTTGCCGCTACGTTTATGTTTATGACGGCTGCGGTTTTCGAAGTGCGTCACTCTCATAAGTTGCTAAACGAAGTTAAGGAAACAAAACTTCAAACGAACACTGAACCCCAAGCCGGCATAAACATTTTGTTGGCGGTAGTTGCATTACTCTAAAATTTTATAGAAACTCCTCCATCTCTTTGTGTTTTCTAAATTCTCTGTCCGAATAATGTTGTAAGATAGTCTAAGTGACTGCTTCGTCTTTGTTCCTTCCTTTAAACCAGGTATCCAATTTAAATCTGTCGATGCAATTAATTTTGTAATCTCGTCTTTAAACGATTTATTCTTTACGTTGGCATCAATTGTGATGTTCTCCGTCCGTCCTTGTTCGTCAATAAAGAACATGATAATAGCCTTTGTCGAGTCTTCTTTGTTGTTACTTATGGAATTAATCAAATTTCTATTTGGTAGCAGAAATTCAGACAAGCGAGACTGTCCACCAATAAATAATGGTTTCCTGTCCGTATTGTAAATGAGAGTATCTGTTAGCGAATTGTCATATAAGAGCTTGGATGTTGAAAAATTATATTTCTGGTCAATATTACCATTAGAGTAAAACGATGTCCATTCTCCAACCCTTTTATCATTTAGGTACATTCCTGCCTGTTTAAGCTTTTCCGTCTTTTGCTCGATATTAACAGAAACTGATTTTGATTGTCCCTCTGTATTGACTTTCTCCATGTTGGCAATACTGGCTGCCGTATCAAGATAATACGAGACCCAGACACCGTTTTTTTTGCCGTTAACATAATTCCCCCTTTCTCTTATCTTATTCCATGTCTTTTTTGAAAATTCATTATAGAATGCCGTCCATTGTCCGTGTTTTTCACCGTTTGAGTAATTACATGTTTCAATCATAACAATCTGTCCAAATGGAGCTCTGTACTTTGCGTAAGTACCGTGTTTTATTTTCTTATCGCTCTTTAGCACGTAATACTCTTCTTGAAATCCGCCACCATCCTTTAAAACAAACTTTGTCTCTTGTCCAAAGCTGTTTGAATACACGAATATTAAAACTATAATTAAAGGTCTCATATTTCTTTATGCAATTACCGCCAGCGTTTAGCTATGAAACGTATGCGTTTAAATACCCACATCTTTGTCCCACGTTGCTAACGAAATTTACCAGCACACACTTTAAGAACCTACAATACAGCATATGTTTTATAGCTTTTGTTGGTGGCTGGCTTTCTTGCAGATTACTTTGTCGTCAAATGAATAATCACCACAAAAATCATTGGCCAACCCACCCACATCAATATTAGAAAAACAGAAAAGAAAATATCTGTCCGCTTATAATGATTGTTGTCGCAAGGGAGTCCGAGTCCTTTCATGTCCTTAGCTCCAATGGCATGTAGATGAAAAGAACGCTTGTTTAATTTCCAACATATCATATCGAATAATTCATAGAGGAGTCCTACTACAATGGGACCGGTCAGTAGTCCGAAGGTCAAACTATTTTCTACCGGATTCTTTCCAGACAAAAGGAAATAAATCACTCCAACGACCGGGGTCCAAGTCAGAATTTGTCTTACATGTTTCGTCAGTCCATACGTCTTCGAATAAACAATTGCTCCTGAAATTAAGTAGGTTATTCCGAGTAAAATCTTTACCTCAAGTGTCATCGTTTCTAACGCAATCATCTTATGTGTAATCTATTTTGAAAGCTTGCCACCAACATCCGAATATATGCAATTGTTGTTATTCCCTTTATGTCAATTACACATTATGTGCATATAGCCGCTCTGTTTGGCTGGCTATATGCACCTATTCAACACAGCTATCAATC
>JAWXBH010000127.1:0-14198 GCA_034439935.1 bacterium | reverse complement strand
ATATTTATCTAATTGAACATTAGTAATTAGTAATTAGTAATTAGTAATTAGTAATTAGTAATTAGTAATTAGTAATTAGTAATTAGTAATTGAATTAAAGCTGCATCCCCAGCCCTACATAAAGCGTCCTTCTGTTGTTCGTGATTATCTCCAGTCGCTGCGAATAGTCGGAGTTGTAGGTGTAGTCATAAATATTCTTCTGGTTGAAAACATTGTTAACTGAAAAAGCGAGTATCGCGAACTTTCCGAATAATGAAAATATATACTGCGCATTCATGTCTGTTCTTGAATATGTCGGAAATCTTGCGCTGTTGATCTCACCGTAAATCGGTCTGTAAACATCCTGCGAAGGAACATAAACACTTCCGATCACAGGGGTAAACGGCTTGCCGCTTGAAATTTTGTAAGAAGCTCCGACAACAATCTGGTCAGTTATATTATAGCTTCCGACAACGCTGACATTGTTACGGATATCATAATTTGCGGGAACGATCGTCTTCGCTTCATACTGCTTTCTCTTTGAATCGCTGTAAGCGTATGAGATCCATCCGGTAAATTTATTGGCAATCTTTGTTTTAAGGAAAACGTCAACCCCTTTTACATTTCCTTCACCTTCTGACCTGTAAAAGAGATCATTGGTATCAATTGAAACAAGATTTGAATAATCCTTATAGTATCCTTCAACCCTGAAAATATAATTTCCATCCCTGTTAAATTCATATCCAAGTATGTAATGTAAGGCGTCTTCAGGTTTAAGATTATTGTCGTCAGCTCTCAGAAAATTCTCAAGCTTCGGATTCTGATGATACAGACCAAACGCTCCTCTCAAAGCATTCTCCCTGCTTATCTGATAACCGAAAGACAATCTCGGATCAAAGTTTATTTTTTTTGAGATAGTATGATAATCCGTTCTTACTCCCGGAATGACAAAGAATTTTTTTGAAACCTTAACCTGCGTTTCTAAATATGCTCCCATCCTTCCGCCGTTAACATTGGTATCAATATCAAAGTGCGCTGCATCCGGTCTCAGATTATATCCGAACTCCGGCACGATTCCCTTTACATCATAACCATTGTATTCATATTCCACGCCTGAGTTAATGTCGATCTTGCTTGTAACATTCTTTGTGAAATCAACTCTTCCCTTTGAATAAAAATCTTTCTGTCTTGTATTTAGAATTCCGTATTCAGCATTCCTGTCATACAAGCTGAATGAAGCGCCTGCATTCAACAGTGTAGATGATGTCGGAGCTATCATAAGCTTCACATTGGTAAAAAAGCTTTTTGAGTTTGAGCTGAAAAATCCGGAATATGACGGACCGTCATTTTTAATCCCGATCTTATCATCGCTGTAGTTTGCGTAAAGCTTTATGTTGCCGGCGATGCCGATCTTATAAGATAGTGTTCCTCCTGCGTTGTTTGACTGTGGAATAGGAGCGAACTCGGAATGCTTCCCGTTAATTGCAAAGTAAGGCTCGAGAAATAATTTGCCAATATCAAATGTTGCTCCGAAATTCCTGTTCTTTGAAAGGTAAACTCCGGAAAGAGACGCGTTCGCAAGTCCAAGCCATCCAAACATTCCCGAACCCTGAGGCATGTCGTATGATTTCAGATCAAGCACTGCAGAGAGAACATTTCCGTATTTTGCCGAGAAGCCGCCGCTTGTAAAATTAATTCCGCGAAGTCCCCACGGATTAACCGTTGAATAGGATGATGTATTAAATGTCTCATCAAAGATGAACGGGTTATATAATGAAGCAAGGTCGATTATTGTCAGTACTTCATCCGGATCACCGCCGCGAACTGAAATACGGCTTCCTTCATTCACCTGGTTTGATCCCGGAAATGTAGTGATCGCCCTGTAAAGATCTGCGTCAGCTCCGGGAATTCGCACGATCTCCAGAGGAGTTAAAGTAACCGCATTATTAGTGCCTGAAGTAAACGAGCTTGCAGTCACAAGGATCTCTTCTGTTCTTATCTCTTCCTTTGAAAGCTTCACATTCATTTCGATATTCTGATTTGCTGTGATATCGAGAGGAATTGTTTTCTTCTTATACTCCGACATTGTTACAAGAAGATTTTGCTGACCTGTTCTCTCCGTTTCAAATTCATAGTAACCTTTTTCATCGGTCGTTGCACCGTCAATGCTGCCTTGGATGACAAGGTTTGCACCTCTCATAACGCTGTCAAGATCGCCCTTAACATATCCTGAGATCTTAACAAGACTGACAGGAGCAGTTGAATCTGTCTGAGCGTATGATGTGGCTGTTAAAAAAAATAAAGCTAAAATTGTAAGTAAGGATTTCATTTATTATTAATTGTTTTTGTAAAATTAAAAGTTTAATGTTTCAATATCTTTGGCAATATTGATGTCTTTCTTTGTAATTCCTTTTTCAGAATGTGTGGAGAATGAGATGTCAATGCTTGAGTATTTCATTGTCAGATAATCCGGATGATGATCGTGCTGCTGGCACAAAGCGCCTATGGCAGTGGCAAGTCCCATTGTCTGGGGAAATGCTTTTGTTGTAAATGTTTTCCTTATCGAATCTCCCACGGCTTCCCAGCCGGTAAGGCTTTTCAGTTCCTCTTTAATTTCCTGTTCGGTTAGTTTTCCCATAATGTTTTATTAGTTGTACTGTTAATTTATTTTTTGATAATGCTTTCTAAACTTTTGATGTATTTTTCAAATGCTTTATAACCTTTTGATGTGATCCTGTACTTTGAGAGGGGCTTTCGGTCAACGAATAGTTTTTTAACTGATACGTAGCCTGCTTCCTCAAGTTTCTTTATGTGCACACTCAGATTTCCGTCGGTCGCGTTCACTTTCTCCTTAAGAAAATTGAATTCCGCTTCTTCAACACTCACGAGAACCGCCATTATGGAAGTTCGTATTCTTGAATGTATGACATCGTCAATTTGCTGATAATCAAAGTTCATCCCGCGTTCTAAATTAATTCTTTTGATTTCCTGTACAACAAAACTCCGGGTATGATCTGAAGACCAATGAGCATTGCCGCGAATATAAGCAGTGTATGCACACTTGGAAAAATGAACATTACAGCAGCACCCGCCCACCATCCGATCGCTGTATTTCGCAGCCATCCGATCTGCTGGATCGTTCCGCTTGTAAAATAAGATATCCCCAGTGTCGTTGAAATTATTGGTGAAATGAAGATCGGATCATACGCCTTTGTCATTGTACCCAAAAATCCGAACATGAACATCGCAACTCCGGAAGCAAGCCATAATGATCCGAGCGTTCTTCCTGCGAATGTCGAGACCTTACTTTTTTTCTCCTGCTTCCTGCCGATTATACCGTCTACTACCGCTGCTGATATCATGAGTACCATCCACATCAGCCCTATGTAGTTCATATAAGATTTTGTCAAAAGCAGAACGTAGTTTATGATTAGAGCTGCTGTAACAACTATTCCCCAGAAGATGTAATGAATGCCGTTGTCGATATTTATCCGGCGGCTATCGTCCATTATTTTGCGGATCAACGAAAGTTCTGACTCTGCGTGTGTAGATTCCATTTTTATTAAAGTGCTTTAATTTTTAAAGTGCTTTACAAAAATATAAATTTTTATTCAATTTGTCAAGTGATGAAATAAAAAAAACCCATTCTAATGATTTTCAAAACGGGTTTGGTATAAAATTTATTTTACTGTTACGAAGTGGCGTGCGAATATCCGGCTACACCGTCAAAGTTGTAAAGGTGTTCTGTTTTTATAAAATCAAATCCGGACTCACCTATCTTTTCCAAAAGTGAAAGCACTTGCGTGTGACTTACTCTTTGTCCTGTGTTTGCAGCCACATACCTGCATCTCCAGTGATCCGTGCAGAATGTTTCAGGATGACCGTCAGGCCATACCTTTTCTCCGCGGTTGCTTATCTGTGTTAATATTAATCCGTCAGACTTTACTTTTTTCAGAAGCTCGCCGAGATCATCAGCACTTCCGTTGCTCCAGTCAAGGAACACATCGACACCAACAAGGTCCTTCCTTGCTTTGATCAATTTCTTTTCTTCTTTCTTCTTTACTTCTTTCTTTTCGGATTTTTTATACTCAACTGTTTTTAATGTCGAGGGCTTTTCTCCTAATCTTGCAATCACAGCTTTTGCAAATTCTTTAGTCCCGACTTTTTCTTTGCTGACCCCTTCCTTGAAAATATCATAAGTGTGTATTCCTTCTTCAAGTGTCTTAAGCCAGGCATTATGAACCTTCGAAGCGATATCCACCTGTCCGATGTGATTGAGCATCATTACAGCTCCAAGCATAAGTCCGGAAGGATTAGCGAGATTCTGTCCCGCGCGCTTGGGAGCAGATCCGTGTATCGCTTCGAACATCGCGAAATTCTCTCCAATATTAGCTGAGCCCGCAAGCCCTACTGAGCCTGTAATCTGCGCGGCAACGTCCGATAAAATATCTCCGTATAGATTTTCCATTACTATCACGTCAAATTTTTCAGGCGTATCAGCCATCTTTGCTGCTCCAATGTCAACTATCCAGACTTCATTTTCTATCTGAGGATATTCCTTTGCGATCTCATCGAAGATGCTGTGAAACAAACCATCAGTCATCTTCATTATATTATCCTTTACAAAACAACTTACTTTTTTTCTGTTATTGATCACTGCGTATTCAAATGCATATCTTACGATCTTCTCCGTTCCCGGTCTTGAGATCAATTTCAGACACTGATAAACCTGCTCGGTCTGACGATGCTCGATCCCCGCATAAAGATCTTCTTCGTTTTCTCTGACTATGACAACATCCATTATAGGGTGCTTAGTTGAAACATAAGGATGATATGAAACGCAGGGTCTTACATTGGCATACAATCCGAGTGTCTTCCTTGTGGTCACGTTCAGACTTTTGAAGCCTCCGCCCTGAGGCGTTGTTATGGGAGCTTTCAGAAAAACTTTTGTCCTTCTTAATGAATCCCAGGCGCCCGGCTCAATGCCTGAATCATTCCCGCGCAGATAGACCTTCTCTCCGATCTCAATTGTTTCAATATCGATTTTAGCACCTGCAGCGTTGATTATATCAAGAGTGGCTTCCATAATTTCAGGTCCGATCCCGTCTCCATAGGCAACTGTAATTAGAGTATTTTTTGACATTAAATTCCTTTTCTAAGTTTTTGATTGATTTTTTGTCTGAAATTTAATTTAACAATCCTGCTTTTTATAAGAAATCTAAAAATTACAATTTAGAGGGTAAACGTTGGTCAAGTTTGAAAAAGCTTAAGCTATAACATCATTTACAGGATTATCTGCGAATAACTTTTACTCCATACTAAACACTAACTGCAGAAACCCTGCGGGTAAACACAATTACCATTTACAAAAGGCAGTCAGAAGATTTTCCTGACTGCCTTTTTAATTAAAGCGAGAACCAGAACTATATATGAAAGCATTTTAGGGCATTACCTTAGCAGCAAATCTATTGGCATTGTTAAAGGCGATCATTATGTATTATTCTTGCACAACATAAATCTTGCCGGATCTCTAAACTGCCGAAAAGTCTTCAAACTCATCAATTGAGGACATGGAGATGGTTAGATTTAAAATCAAGATTTGAGAAGTATGTTATTCCTGCTTGTAGATTTGAATTGTAAAAATATTTTTCTCATGTTTAACTGTAATTATTCCATGTATGTTTATCCCCAAAGCGGATATTTCATGCCTGAATATTTCTTCAGTACTTATGTACTCTAACTGTTTGAGAACATTATTTTGTGCCAATACTTCTTTCCATGTCCTTAATGACTCTTGACTCTTTATGTTTGAATTTGAGTTTTGCAACAGCACTCTTAATTGTTTTTCACAGTGCAATCCAAATTCTTTTTTATTCTTAATTGCTTCATCAATAAAATTGCATGTAACCTCATTAACCAAAAAAATATCCTTGATGTGTTCTCTTTTGATAAATTCCCTTATAGCCAAAACTTCATCAGCACTAAAATTCAGAACTGCTGCCGGTGATGTTAAAAAAAATATGTCATCACCGAATTTTGTTCGGAGAAAACTTTCTAATTGACAAAACGGACAGATTATAAAAAGCGCACCTTGTGCATTTATATTTTCTATCCATGTCATTTTATTTAACATTTTCATTAAGGGTTGCAGATATTACAATACATCGGGTCTTCTTGAATCTTGTTATGCGGAAATTTTTCTTCTTTTTTAAAAGCACACTTTTTACATTCATAGAGATAACTAAAAGTTGACTGTGTCGGAGATCCGCATAAACTGCATGGAAGCCCTTTTAAGGCATCTGTAATTCCAAATCCGCGAGTATTACATTCCGGGCAAAGTGAATTTATTTTCTTAACCAGTTTTTTTGCCGCAGATTCTATTACCTTCATTCGCGTAGGATTATACAATGCTCTCATGTCCGTTTCTACGTACGCTTCACCACATGTATCTATAAACATTTGAAACGTTTCTTTAAGCGTTTGCCAATTAGTAATTCCCTTAATAATTTTTGAGTTATTGTCCTTCGCCTTTCGCAAAATCAGACCATGTGAAGGGAACTTCACACGTTTTGCAAATTCAGTTAATTTCTTTTCAGTTTTTATTTCATCACCATTGAAGTTTGTTTTGAAGCTTAATTCTCTTTCAATTATCTCAAGGTCATTTTTTTTATCAATGAAGATTAAAAACTCATCATCAGAGGATGAAAAAAAGATTGCAGGATTTGGACCAAAAGAACCTTCACTTGCAATGCCTAAATCACAATTACTTAATTTCATTGCCTGAAGGCATTTCTTTTTCATAGTGGTGATCGGGTCATCCTTGCGTTCGATTTCCCCGGTAAAGGTTCCAAGCAAATCTGTATCAAAATTTTCAGGCGTAAAACATGTTACACCAAATGCTTTTTCAAAAAGCGGGGCAATTATTTTTTCTTTTTGGTGCTTTGTAGCAATTATCAATTTCCGGTTTGCAAACATAGAATGAAAAATTTTAATATATTTCTACCACGAGTGTACACCTATTTTTCGGCTTACTTCAAAATTCGTATTCAGTCAAAAACTTCTGGAGAAATCGAGGTTTATTGCCCTTGCCCAAGTGAGAAAGCAGGTTTGCCATCGAAGGCATACAGGTTTTCCGTTTTAATGGTATCAATATTTCTTTCATTTGCTTTTTCTAACAATTCAATAATTTGTTTCTTGGTCATGGTTTCTTCTTTCACCGGTTTAAATCTGCATCGCCAATGATCGGTGCAAAAAGTTTCTTCAAATCCTTCAGGCCACACTTTTATTCCCCGGTTGCTTATCATAGTCAGTTGTATGTCATCGGTGTTGAGTTTTTGTATCAACTCAGCTAACTCATCAGGGGTTTTATCATGGCAATGTACAAACACATCAATTCCTATCAGTTCTTTTTTTCGTGGGGTTTTACGTTGATACTTTGGCAGGTGTAATGTTTTTCCTTTTTCATAACTTACTTGTTTCAGAGTATCAGGTTTTTTTCCAAGATTTTTAATTATAGCTTCTGCAAATTCTTTTGTCCCTACCTTTTGTTTGCTTACACTTTCTTTATAAATATCGTATGTATGTATCCCTTCTTCTATTGTTTTTAACCAGGCATTTTGTACTTTTTCAGCTACATCATTTTGCCCGATATAATTGAGCATCATTACGGCTCCCTGAAACAGCCCTGACGGGTTTGCCAAATTCTGACCCGTTAAACGGGGAGCTGAGCCGTGAATGGCTTCAAACATTGCACACTCTTCACCAATGTTGGATGAACCAGCAAGCCCAACGGATCCGGCAATTTGAGCTGCCACATCTGAGAGTATATCACCATATAAATTTGGCATAACGATCACATCAAATGCTTCTGGAGTATCAGCCATTTTTGCAGCGCCAATATCTACAATCCAATGCTGATTTTCTATTTCCGGATATTCCCTGGCTATTTCATCAAACACTTGATGAAACAAGCCATCGGTTTGCTTCATAATATTGTCTTTTGTAAAACAGGTTACTTTTTTTCTACCATATTGCTTTGCGTATTCAAAGGCGTACCGAACAATTTTTTCACAACCAGGGCGGCTGATCAGTTTTAAACACTGCACTACTTCATCTGTTTGCTGATGTTCAATACCGGCGTATAAGTCCTCTTCGTTTTCACGCACAATGACAATGTCCATGTTAGGATGTTTTGTTTTCACAAACGGATGCAGACTCTTACACGGTCTAATATTTGCATACAAACCCAAAGATTTCCTGGTAGTAACATTTAAACTCTTATATCCTCCACCTTGTGGTGTCGTAATAGGCGCCTTCAAAAAAACTTTATTCCTTCGTATGATATCCCAGGATTCTTTGGCAATACCGGAAGTATTTCCGGCTAAATAAACTTTTTCACCCACCTCAATTTCCTCTATTTCAATCTTGGCGCCGGCTGCTAAAATGATCTTAAGCGTGGCATCCATAATTTCGGGACCGATACCGTCTCCCTTTGCTACTGTTACTTTCTGCATGTTTTTTGTTAGGTTTATAAATTCAATTAATTTAGGTATTGTGCATACAAAAATAAGCAAGTTAATTAATATATTTTTATTTATATTTGCTATGGTACACATAAACAATTTTTATGAATTATACCCTACACCAATTACAGGTTTTTGCCAAAGTGGTACAAACAAAAAGTATTACAAAGGCGTCTCGGGAGCTGTTCATGAGCCAGCCTGCTGTCTCTATTCAATTAAGAAATCTGCAAGATCAATTTGACATTCCTTTAACAGAAGTTGTTGGGAGACAACTATATGTCACTGAGTTTGGTAAGGAAATTTATTCTATGGCAGAAAGAATTATCAATGAAGTGTATGCTATAAATTATAAGACAATGTCTTATAAAGGTTTGCTAACGGGTCGGTTAATTATTTCAATTGTCTCTACTGGCATATATGTGATGCCTTATTTTTTAACTGATTTTTTAAAATTACATCAAGGAATAGATTTAGTGATGGATGTCACTAATAAGTCAAAAGTCATAACTAGCCTTCACAATAATGAAATCGATTTCGCTTTGGTTTCCATAATACCTCAAGAGCTAAAAGTAAACAAGGAGACATTAATGGAAAACGAACTTTTTGTTGTGGGAAATAATAAAGAAAAAAATCGTACGTATATTGTTAGCAAAGAAGAATTAAAAGAAATGCCGCTTATCTTTCGGGAAGAAGGATCGGGGACACGTTATGTCATGGAAAATTATTTTTATAAACATAAGATCAATGTTAGAAAGAAAATGGAGCTAACATCTAATGAAGCTTTAAAACAAGCAGTTATTGCCGGACTCGGTAATTCTGTTATGCCCCTTATAGGATTAAGAAATGAACTTACAACCGGAGATTTAAAAATCATTCCCGTTGTAGGATTTCCGATAAAATCCAAATGGCAATTAATATGGCTCAAAGGCAAAAAATTATCGCCTGTGGCACAAGCATATATAAAGTATGTTCACAAAAATAAAGAAGCAATTTTAAAAGATAAGTTTTCATGGATAGATAAAGTTCATTTGCTTATGTCACGAAAAAATATTTAACCAAACGACAAATAATGATGTTCATTTTATAATAACAAAATAAATTATTTATTCATTGAAGACTGTAATTGTCTGATAAGATTTTCCTTTTCAGTTAGAGAGAAGTGTTTTTCTGTAGAAATGTTTTTGATGTTATTTGATATGAACCTGTTTTGTTTTTCAAACAATTTGCAGAATTTGCATAATGTAAGGTGAACTATAAGCCGGCATCTCGCGCTGAATGAAAGTTTACTTTCTTCATCCATTACCATCAGTAAGGTTGCCTCTTTACAGCCGATCATTATTCTCATGTTGCTTTTATTTTTCTGTGATTGATCCAATGTCATTTAAAAATTTATTTATAAATTGAACCAGTTTTTTTCCAGGCATTTTCTTAATTGCAGCTTTGCCCTGTGAAGCATAATCCAATAGTTAGACGAAGTAATACCAAGTTTCATACAGACCTCATCGGATTTTTCTCCGTCGATAAATCTTAAGCAGAAAACAATATTATGTATTTCGGGAAGTTTGCCTTTGCAAAGCTCAAATGTTTTCATAAATTCACGCGAATCAATTACAGAGTCGTATTCCGTATTCCATTCTTCCGGTTTAGTATTATTCCACCAATGTCCGGTTTCATCAAAGGCTTCCTTAAAAAAATTTTCATTCCCTGTTTCGATTTCTACATCGCTAGTAATGGCTTTTTTTCTGTAATAGTCGGTGATCTTATTTTTGAGAATAAGGAAGAGCCAGTTTTTTTCCGATGCCTCTCCTCTGAAACCATCAAGATTTTTTAAAGCAGAAAAATAAGTATCCTGAACAAGATCTTTTGCAATTTCCTCATTGTTCACTCTTATGTATGCGAACTTTAAAAGTATGTCTGAATATTTATTAACCCACTTTTCAGGGTCAGGTTTATTCATTATAAAGTCAGTGATTATTTTTTTAAATTACTTAAAGCAACCCTTTTATCGTTAATCTCTTTTTTTGATTAAACCTGCCTCGCAGGCTGTTCGATCGTCTCTCCTCGCATTACGCATTGGATGAGCGGGCAATACGGGCAGTCAACTTGTAGTAAAATTAATATATAGTAATTGTGGTGTAGTTACAATAATTATTGTTTTACGTTTTGCACTGATAGCTATAATAAAAATAAGTTGTATGATTTATTGACATGCTTCGTCTATAAATGTGATAGTCAGGAGTTCTGCAGAATGTCTTTCGAAGCATCATTTTAAAAATACTAAATTATATCCATCCAATGAAAAAAATCCTCACGTTGTTATTCATGCTGATTTATTCTCTCAGCATAGCCCGGGATAATCCAAAGATCGCGGATTCTCCGGAAACCATTGATCCTGTTAAGACCGGTCAAAAAATTCCTAGTGTTAATGTTAAAAATATTGACGGGAGAGTCGTATCCCTTGATTCCATTGTATCTTCCATGCCGACTGTATTGGTTTTTTACCGCGGAGGATGGTGTCCTTATTGTAACGTGCAGTTGTCCGGGCTTCAAAAAATTGAATCTGAATTAATTAATCTGGGATATCAGATTGTTGCCGTGTCAGCAGATAAATCCGAATTGCTGTCTGAAACCGTTAATAAAGAGCAAATAAACTTTACATTGCTTTCTGATTTTGATGGTATGGCATCTGTTGAATTTGGAATCGCATATAAAGTCAGCGATGAATACTATTCCAAACTTAAAGATTATAATTTAGACCTTGAAACGGTTACAGGTAATAAGAATCATATTCTTCCGGTTCCTTCTGTGTTTATTATTGATACATCCGGGAAAATAAATTTCGAATACATTAATCCCGATTACAAAGTCAGACTTGATCCCGATGAATTATTGGCTAACGCTAAATCCTTTGCAAATTAAAATAAATTTTGAAGGATTATACTCTGGGTTCTCTGGGTTCAACGACAAAATTCATTTACCTTTATGCTTACTTATATTTATTCTATACTGATTTTAAAGTTTGTTTATTTAATTAATACTTAAACCAGAAAAAAATAGATTATGGAATATTACAAATCTGAAGATCTGAAAAAATTCGGGGACATAGCTGAATATGATCCGGAATTGGCAAAAAAATTTTTTGATTATTACGGTGCTGTATTTGCCGAGGGTGCGTTGACTGAACGGGAAAAATCGCTTATTGCACTTGCTGTATCACATGCTGTTCAGTGTCCCTATTGTATTGATGCATATTCTCATGATGCTTTAGAGAAAGGGTGCAATGAAAAACAAATGATGGAAGCAATTCATGTTTCTGCAGCAATAAAAGGCGGTGCTGCACTGGTTCATGGAGTTCAGATGATGAATCACGTCAAGAAAGTTTCAATGTGAGATAAAAAATTATGATGGTTAAATCCCTGAAATTCCGGCATTCAATTCTTTCAGACTCTGCAGAGCAGATAAATATTTTAAAAAAGTTTGATGAATCTTCTTTTGAATCTTATGTAAAGAAATCCGGATTTGAAAAATTTCTATCCCGTAAAATTGAAATATTTCAGATTAACATGGGAAAGATGTGTAATCAGACCTGCAAGCACTGTCATGTAGATGCGGGTCCAGACAGAAAAGAAATTATGACAAAGGAAACAATGATGCAGTGTCTGGAAGCATTGGAAAATTCAGATATACAAACTGTGGATCTGACCGGCGGAGCTCCTGAAATGAATCCTGATTTTAAATGGTTCGTTGAAGAAATAAAAAAACTAAACCGGCATATAATTGTCCGTTGCAACCTTACAATTATTCTTGCAAATCCAAAATTTCATTACCTTCCAAAATTCTTTTCGGAAAATAGAATCGAAGTTGTTTCCTCATTACCTTATTATCAGAAATCAAATACTGACAGGCAAAGAGGTGACGGCGTCTTTGAGAGTTCAATCAAAGCTCTTAAGCTATTGAATGAATCCGGTTATGGCAAGGAAAATTCAGGACTGATTTTAAATCTTGTGTATAATCCCACCGGCGCCTTCCTTCCTGCAAACCAGTCATCGCTTGAAAAAGATTTTAAGACAGAGCTGTTTTCCAAACATGGAATTGTATTCAACAATCTATTCACAATCACCAATATGCCTATTAGCAGATTTCTTGAATATCTTCTTGACTCGGGAAATTTTGAATACTATATGGAGAAATTAATTTCTTCATTTAATCCTTCTTCGGTTCCAAATGTAATGTGCAGAAATACAATTTCAATCGGCTGGGACGGGTATCTTTATGATTGTGATTTTAATCAGATGCTTGATATAAAAGTAAATCATTCATCTCCCGATCATATAAAAGACTTCAATACTGAAAGTTTAAATAGTCGGGAAATAATGACAGGTAATCATTGCTTTGGATGCACAGCAGGAACCGGGTCAAGCTGCGGTGGAGCAGTTGTTTAAAAATTTTAAATAAATTTATTTAAACAAAAAATAATTTAATTTCATCTTGGAAAACATTGTGATTGTCGGTAACGGGGTAGCAGGAATTACGGCTGCACGTTATATCAGGAAATTGAGCAATAAAAATATTACCGTGATTTCAGCCGAATCAAAATATTTTTATTCAAGGACAGCATTGATGTATATTTATATGGGCGTGATGAAGCTTAAAGATATTAAGCCTTACGAAGACTGGTTTTGGGAAAAGAACAGAATAAATATTATAAACGAATATGTTCAGAGAATTGATGTAAATAATAATCAGTTAATACTTTCAAGCGGGATTAATCTTTTTTATGATAAGCTGGTAATAGCCACCGGCTCTAAATCCAATAAGTTTGGATGGAAAGGTCAGGACTATGCAGGCGTTCAGGGATTATATTCATTGCAGGATCTGGATCTGATGGAGCAAAACACAAAGAATATTTCCCGTGCAGTAATTGTTGGCGGAGGTTTGATCGGTATTGAAATGGCTGAAATGCTTTCAAGCAGAAATATACCCGTGACATTTCTTGTTCGTGAAAAGAGTTATTGGAATAATATCTTACCCGAAGAAGAATCTCAAATGATCAACAAGCACATCCGGGAACATGGAATTGATCTGCGGCTGGGAGCAGAGTTAAAAGAAATTATTGCAAATGATTCCGGAAAAGTGAAAGCAGTCATTACCGGTAAAGATGAAATGATCGAGTGCGGGTTCGTTGGACTGACGGCAGGAGTAAGTCCTAATATAGATCTTTTAAAAGATACTCCGGTAGAAACAGGAAGAGGAGTTTTAGTGAATGATTATCTTGAAACTAACATACCCGGTATTTATTCAGCCGGTGATTGCGCGGAAATCAAATCTGAAATTCCCGGCGGAAAAAACCGGGTCGAACAGCTTTGGTACACAGGGAGAATGCACGGAGAAATAGTTGCAAAGAATATCTGCGGAAAAAGAATTAAGTATGACAGAGGAATATTATTCAACTCGGCAAAATTTCTTGACATAGAATATCAAACTTATGGAATGGTGAATCTGAATATTCCCGGTGAAAAAATTATATACTGGGAGAGCAAAGATTCCAAACGGGCAATAAGAATTGTATATACAAATGAATCTGTCATGGGTTTTAACTTAATGGGTATAAGATACCGGCAGGCAGTTTGCGAAAAATGGATCATGGAAAAGCGAACGGTTGAATATGTTCTCTCACATTTGAGTGAAGCGAATTTT
>JAWXBH010000126.1:0-7559 GCA_034439935.1 bacterium | reverse complement strand
GTTTATGGGGAACACCACCGCCACCGCCGCCGCCACCGCCGCCACCACCAAATTTGACCCTCATTCCTAACCCTGCATTTGCTGAAGAGGCAAAACGCAGACTTTTGATGTAGGGTCTTATGAGAAAAGTACTGCGCTATGCATTTTTTCAATATGCACTTGTTGCGTATTCAAGAGCAAAAAAACGTAATCGGATCTTAGAGGATCTTACATTTTTTGGATGCTCAATATTTATTTTCATTGATATACTCCTTGTTACATTTATTACTGCTTTTTATTTTTAAAGGCGGTGATATAATTAATTCATGAAACTACGCCTTGATCGTAAACAGAAAAATAAATTTATACATAATATTCTAAAATTTTCTATCCCGCCACTACTTATTTATTTAGGATCTATGGCGCTTGTTTTAGGTCAAGAAAATCATTTAATTTCTCTTAAAGATATAATACCAAATAACTTCACTTTAGGATCATTTCTAACTTATATTATTTCCATACTAACTGACTTACAAAGAAAGTTAAAAGAAAGCGAATAAATGTCAAAAGAGTTGAGGAGAACTGGCTGCGAAGCACCTCAACACACTGAAAATTGTTCCTGTCTCACTTGCACAAACAGGGAATGTTGGAAGTGTCCACTTTTAATAAAGGATCATTTTACACCTAAGTGTATTGCCTTCAAAGTACTTGGGTGGACGCACAAACAAGTAAATCAACCATTGAATATTCAACTTTTATCTGATTCCTGCCACATAGCAAAAGATAAAAGCACTCAAGATAAACTAATACAGTTGCAACATCAAGTTTCTGGTAATACAATTAAACTAGGTGATCATGTTTAGGTGGTGATGTCAAATGAGAGAAAAAGAAATTGGAAGATACAATGTAGAATTAAAATTATTTCAGGAGGTGCTACCACCTGTTAAACTTCACGTCTTAAAATTTCGTAGATGGTTAAAAGATACAGGAAGGGCTGGAGCCCTACCTATATCTGCGCCTAGAGGTGAATTTTTGTTTAAATTAACAGACGCAGAAATAGCAGACCATGTAGCCCGTGAGTGGAGACTTAATAAGGATCTAGACACAGGCAAACCATCAAGGCTTGAGCACATGGCAGAATTTGGCCAAGATTAAATATGGAACGTCGAAATATACTTAAAGGACTTGCTGCTTTAACAATCTCTGCTGGTGTTGGGTATGGTGCAAAACAACTAGTAGACGCCATAGACTCAGCGTTTAAACCTATGTATGTGATTAATGGCAATTCTGAACCTATTCCCGAACCTGCTCCGGTCTGGACTCCTAGAACAAATTGGGACAGAAAAGTAAAAGACGGTACTATTAAAATCCATATTTTTAAAAACTGATGTTGTATTGCGTTGCAAGCCCACTGGCTTTAGCCGTGGGAGTGTCACAACAAGATTTAGTTATTGCAAAACTATATCAAACATGTGATAATGTGGGTATATGATCTTATATACTCTATTAGAAGCAGCAAATATTCTTAGAATTAAAGTACCCACACTCAGAGTGTATATCAAGCGTCGCTATATTGAATCACACAAAATAAGCTACAAAGTAACACGCATATCTTCAATACAGATTGAGGATTTTTTAAACCGCAATCAAACAGGTACGACTGTTAATAAAGATTGAGAAGGGTGCGTGTTTACAATAGCAACAATACCAGATGACGCACAAATTAATGGTGGAAACACCAACTACTTAAAACTTTCCACGGGCACGCATAAAATACGTATTCTTGCACCAGCTATAATTGGTGTGGAATGGTGGGAAAACGCAACAGGCGAGGTTCAATATAGTGGTGGTAAAAAACTTGAGGGTGCAAAACCCAAAAGAACTAGAAAGGGTGAAGCAGTACCCGCAAAAGCACAGGGTGGTACAAAAAACTTTTGGGCTTTTCCTGTATGGAATCATAATACAGGTACGTTACAAATTCTTTCAATCACTCAAGGAAGTATTCAAGAACAGTTTAAAAAACTTGAAAAAAACGAAGGTTGGGGTGATTTAACAGGGTATGACATTCAAATTCAACGTGAGGGCACGGGACAATTTGACACAAGTTATACAGTTACTCCCTTAAAACCTACACCTTTAAATGATGATATAAAGGAACAATTATCAATAGGAGGACTTCCAAACATGGAGGCACTTTTTGACGGCTTAGATCCGTTTCAAGAGACGGTAGAAATAAACGATTTACCTTTTTAGGTTAGTACAATATATGGTGTAGAAGAGGGTTCTTTTGCACCATATAACCCCCATTTACACAGTATCTTGTAGAGGTATACACTAAATATATGATTGACACAAAACAAAATTTCCCAACCAACTTTGCCCCTAGCGTGTATCCTCAAAAAGGTGTCAATCAGCGCGCTAGGGGTTTTTTATGGACTATATAATAAAAGGAAAATCATTGACTTATTTTAAAAGTCCCCCCTCAACAAGTAACTCAGAATTAATAGATACTTTTCAGGATGGCTTAGGTGATATATGTAGGCAAAAAATCCTAGAATTAAAAACAAGATATGACACTCTAAATAAACTTTCAAACTTTCATCAAGAATTTATTGACCTTCAAGATGATGAGCAAGATAAATATTATTTAGAGGTTAGAAAAGCCGCAATGGTCGATGCTGAAAAAAGTGTTGTCATTTTTTGGATTCGTTACTGGACAACATTATTGCGTAAGGCTGAAAAGACCTATGAAATCTCTTCAAACTCAATTACTGATAGAGATATAGAAGAAGCATCACAAAAACCTTTTTTAGATGTATTTGATGGCGAATTAATACCACGAGGAAATAGAATGGTTGGCCTTTGTTCGTTTCATGAAGAACGTACACCCTCGTTTACAGTATTTGTGGATAATAACCATGCAAAATGCTTTGGCTGTGACTGGACAGGCGACCCAATAGACTACATACAGAAACACTATGATCTTTCGTTTGTGGATGCAGTGAGGCAATTAATATGAGTCAATTTGAAGAAAAAATAATGAACGATGCAATAGATGCAGTAGAAAAGAAGGATAAAAAAGTTGAATTTCTTATTGGTGCTCCAAAATCTTGGGTTGATATTACTGAAGAAGAAAATAAACGTGAATGGATTTGGGAAAATTATATTGCTAAAGGACATATAACTTTATTATCGGCATTATGGAAAGCGGGTAAGTCTACACTTCTTAGACACCTATTTGTGGCGATAAGTAGAGAAGAGGAGTTTGGAGGACAGCCAACAACAAAATCACGGGTGTTAATTATTTCAGAAGAAAATGAAGGAGAATGGTTAAGTCAACGTGAAGAATTAGATGAGGATGAGGTTTCTCATATTTTTATTTGGTCAAGACCAATTAGAGTAAAACCGAATTTAAAACAATGGATTCAATTTGTTACACAGATTACAGATTATTCAATAGAAAATAATATAGATCTTATTGTTATTGATACGTTATCCACTTTTTGGCCGATTGATAACGAAAATGATTCTGCACAAGTATTAAAGGCTCTTGTACCACTTTATGCACTTACTGAGAAGAAACTAGGCGTTTTACTGGTTCATCATTTTAGGAAGGGTGGCGGAGATCAAGCACAGGCTTCACGAGGATCTGGGGCACTTCCAGGGTTTGTAGATAATATTATTGAATTTACTAGAAATGAAAATGGTATGCCGACACAACGGGTACTTAAAACATATGGTCGTTTTGACGCTGTAATACCAACAATTGTAATTGAGTTAAATTCACAAGGTAAGTATGAAACAAAAGGTGAACCGTGGCAGGTTTCAAAGTCTGCAAGACTTCAAAAAATTATGGATATATTTACTGACGAAAGAACTGACGAAAGAACTGGCGAAAGAACTGACGAAAGCCTTTCCTTATCAACAAAGCAGATATTTAACCGATGGACGGCTGATGGTCCAGATATAACACTTAGATCTATTCAAAATTATGTTAAAGAGTTGGTTTTTAAAAATTACCTTTCGTCAGTAGATTCACGCCTAGAGGGTAAAAGAAAAATTGAGATTTACGCACAAACAGGAAACTATGCGGAACTGACGAAAATCGACCTTTCCCTGCCAATGACCCCTTTCGTTACTTCACCAAATAAAACCCGAAGTACTGACGAAAATGGCTCAGAATCACTTTCGTCAGTAAACCCCCAAATCGTGCCCCCAGCTGACGAAACGAAAGGTACAAGTCCTATTGATTTTGATAAAGGATGGGATCCAAGAATTTAAAGAAAGGAGAAAAACAAACAAATGAACGAAAAAGAATTATTAAAACAAGGTATTGAATGGATTAATGAGAATATTAAGTTTCGTGATGAGCAGATGAATAAATCAGGTGGTTTTGCACAACAATATGCAATACGCTATTTACGGGTTGTTCGTCGTGTTTTGGAGTATATTTCGACCTCTAGGGATAATAACCAACAGTTCCATGATTTGCTTATGGATATGGTTGGAACACTTAATAAAGATCTCTTTCAGATCTTCTTTAAAATGTGGAGTCAACAAGAGCGCAAAAACAACCCAATTGCCCTGATAGAAGAATATCAACAAAGTGGGGGTGTTTGGATCAAAAAAACCTAAAGGAAATACTACGCTTACAGAATTCATACCGCACCAACCATTCAAAATTAGTAGTTGACGTTAGTATTAACGTATGTGTATATTAATATATGTGTATAATACATATGCCTTGTCATGCTAATATTCCTTTATTGGGAAAGATGTTGGTACTTGACATCTATATAAAAGAAATATATAATACCTGTATATGACTAAAAAGAAATATCCATTATTGATTGCAAACATAGGACAAATAAGAAGTGAGCGATTGCGCACTTTATCAAGAGTATCTGAAAAGACCATGTCCGCGTTAGTTCGTGAGGCGCTTGATCTACTTTTTAGTCCTGTAGGAGTCAAACAATGAGCTTTCCAATATCTAAAACAAAAAACTTTGAAGAATACATGACTGCTGTTTTTTTTAAGGAAAACCCCGAATTTTCTATTGATGACTATGAAGATGAAAATGAAATTATGGGAGAACTTGAAGATTGGATGAGTGAATTAGATTTTTCAGAAATTTGTATTTATGTTGAGAAATATATAGAGGAGGTTTTGTGAGACCACTTATAACATACGAAGACTGGCAAGCGGTTAGAAAATTTGCAAACGGGTATTATGCACGCACTGATTGGGTTGTTCCTACTGGATTCTATATAGCGTTAGGTTTTGGAAGCTTTTTTGCTATATTTATTGGTGGGTTTATGGGCTACATAGGAATTGCTATTTGTATCCTTTGTTATGCTAAATTATATGCTAGAAGTGAGCGGGTGGAGGGGTGTAGGGATGGATGGGAGTATGCACAAAACTACATTGCCGGTAGTGATACTATTTTTGAGCTAGCAGACTTTTGGAGTTCTTCAAAAAAAGATGCTAATCAGTTAGACGGTGCGACTGCTACTATTTCTGATACTACACCTACAATAGGTGATGGTTTATATGTAACACTTACTGCTTCTGCAAATGGAACCCAAACCATACAAAGAGCTAATCAATTAGATGGTGACATACCAATAATACAACGTTTTTAGATGTAAGGATTTTTTTATGCGACTAAATACGCGATTCTACAAAACATTCGGAATAGATCCAAATAAATACAAAAATATAGAAATTCAAGAAACACTGTGGGTATATAAGCCTTTTAAATGTTTAGATCATGATGGTGAAGACTTTAAAAAATGCATACCTTGTTTGCAACAAAAACGCGGTTTAAGAAAATCCAAAAAAATTTTTATCACCAGTGAACATATCTCCACTATCAACTAAAGTTAGTACTTGACATCTATATAAAAGAAATATATACTAATTATATATGACGGATACAAAATTAGCATTAATCACAATTGAGATTATCAAAGATCAACTTAGTGACTTAGCGCAATGGTCAGTACATAACGATGATTTATTGCTATACAACCTAGATGATATCAAAGAAGCGTTGAAATGGATTGAAGAAACAGTCAACAGAAGAAACGACGGAGAAGATCAAGAACTTAAACAACAACAGCAAAGTATATATGACTACAGCGAAGCTGATGGGATGGCAGGATAAGGTGAACCAGATAATATGACAAATACAACTATGAAAACTAAAAACGAAATAATAAACCCTGATGTTGTTAAAACCTCCTCCCAACTCCGTGCAGAGTATCAGGCAGCTACAGGAGGAGTAAAAGAAGCCATCGCTAAAGGTCTCACAGAGGAGCAGTATGTGAAGGGGCAGGGAACACCTTTGTATCACGGGACAAAATCTTCAATATCTGATATTTCTCAATCTGATGTTTGGCAATATGGCGACCCTGGAGCTTTGTATGGACAGGGAACTTACCTTACCGATAGTAAGTCAGTAGCTGGTGGTTATGCTAAGACTAAAGGAGCTGGTGTAGAAGGAAAAGTTTTAGAAAGTTTCCTAAAATCAGATGTAAAACTACTGGATTTAGATAAAATTCTTACCACTCAAGAGTATAGTATTTTTAGTAACGTAGAAAAAAGCATTATGAATGCTTATAAACTTGATGGGGAAGTAACTAAATTTTCAGGAATGAAGGGTAGCGAAGCATACCGAGCACTAAGAGAAACTTTAGCAGCAGCAGAAATTCCTAAATATGAGGCGGGTGAATGGATAGATGGCTTACAACAAGGGTTCAAAGAACAAGGTTATCACGGATTTAAGCATATTGGAGGAATTAGGGGTGGAGAAAAAAGTGGTGTGTCAATTATATTCCCTAATGATACAGGGGTATTTCCTAAAGAGTTACTACAAACCTCCTCCCAACTTCGTGCAGAGTATCAGGCAGCTACAGGAGGACTTATCCAAAAAGGAAAAGGAAAACTACAAGAAAATGTAAAGGAACTTGCAAAACGGGTTAACGCTCAAGTTCAGGATATATTCCCCGTTGGTGATCAAGATGTGCAACAAATAGGTAAATTAAAATCATCCATACCACTGACAAGACAAGAACTATCCAACGGAATCGATGTTGCTCCTCAAACATCTTCATTGAATAAGAAAATGGGACAAACATCAGCACAAGGAGCAAAAGGTCAAACATTAGGTGAAAGTATAGATCCGAATACTCCATATTTCAACACACAGAAGCTAAAGGTAGCACCTGAAGTAAGAAAACAAGTTGATTTCGTTGTACAAGAAATGGCTCCAACATTTGAAAAGTTTACAGGAAAGAGATTATCTAATAGAGAACCAGATAATATGACAAATACAACTATGAAAACTAAAAAAGGAGGTGAAATAAATATGGCAACTTTACAATATGTTGAACCAACGGAAGAGCAAAAATCAATAATGCAAACATTTAGAAATAAATATGAAGCATTATTTAATGAACTAAAATCATTACCAGCTAGTCGGGGAATGTCTTTAGCCGTAACTAAACTAGAAGAAAGTGCAATGTGGCTTAACAAAGCTATAACTAAAAACGATTAGTTGATTGCCACTTGCCTTCGGG
>JAWXBH010000125.1:0-19189 GCA_034439935.1 bacterium | reverse complement strand
TCAGTGTCTTATTTGAAACTAAATTTACTCCGTTGTCCTTTAGAAACAAATTAACGTAAACTTCATTCAGATACGTATGATTAACAGCGCCCGAAGTTAAAGCATTGATTGGCCAGTTTGGATAAGTTGAAGACGATATGAAACCATTTTTGTTTTGAGTTTTATATGCGTTCGTATTTCCAGAAGTTCGCTGATCCCAGCTAACAATCAATTTGTTACTTGGAATTGCAACTGCGCCGCCGCCAAAATAGTATTTAATGTTAGTTGATGAATAGTATTCAAGATTTAAATCTTTTATCAAATACGGATCACCTGTATAAGGATAATCAGCATCTGAAAAATTAATGTCACAATAATTTACACTATCATATCCCGAATTAAGTTTATAAAATACAACGCGGTATTTTCCATAGCCGATTGAAGCTTCACCATTAGCTGTTGGAGCTCCATCTTGATCTAAAATAAAACTCTGATTATTAGTTACTCCTGATTTCTGCCCCCCAAAAATGTACGTATAATTTCCAGATATCACACAATTCAAATCATACTTCTTAGCACCATTGAAAATCGCACCAATAGGATATACGACAAACTTGAGAGTTTCATTTGATTTATTAGTAATCGTTAATTCAGGAGCTGAATGCAATATTTGTGTAATGAATAGTTGAATAAGTAATATTATAATAATTTTCGTTTTCATTTTTATTTAGTTAAAGGTTAATGGAATTTTTTAAAATAAACATATGATTCTTTGATTTCAAAATGCACGACTTATAATATATAATTTTACATAGTTAATTTGTAAGTTTAATAAATTAAAAAGCAGAGGGATGGAGAGCAGACATTATATCTGTCAAATTAGTTTTGCCTCGACGCAAATTAATTATCCACCCTCTCTTTTTTTAATAATGAAAAATAATGTATTAGGGTGCGCGTGTCATTTCGTAATGATTTTCATCTTTCAATTTGACCCTGATGTATTTGTAAATAGAATTCATTTCTGACAAGATTATTTTAGTATAACCATTCTTCTTACCATCACATTCTCACCTGAGATCAATTTATAGAAATAAATTCCGCTTGGAAAATCTCTCCCATCAAATTTTATTGTATAACTTCCTGCTTTTTTGGGTTCTTTTAATAATGTTGAAACAATTTTTCCTGTTACGTCATAAACAACAATCCGTGTCATTGCTTCTTTTGAGAGTTCAAAATTTATTGTAGTAGTTGGGTTAAAAGGATTAGGAAAATTTTGATATAACTGAAAGTTTGGGATTGATTTTACCGAGTTATTTATTCCAACCGGGTAAATATTTCCGATTGAATCTGTTTTAATCAACAATGAAAATACATTGTTAAAGGTTGTACTATTTCCTGATACAATGAGCCCGTTATCATTTGTCCGTTCAATTGAATAAAAAACATTGTCTAGACCCCCATATCTAAAATAATTTTCTTGCAAGACATTACCTGAGAGGTCGATTATTCTTATCACTCCGCGCTCAAAAGCGTTTTGCAATGAATCCGAAAATCCACAAATAACATATTTTGTATTTCCAAATTTTCTTATAGAATAACATGTTTCATTAAATCCGTTTCCATATCTTCTTTGCCATTGTATGTTTCCGATCGAATCAGTTTTAACAATATATGCCTTTGGCTCAAGATTGTTTGATGTATCAGCAGTGCCACCGATAATAAAACCATTGTCAGCTGTAACATCTATTGAATAAGCGGATGTCTTATAAAAGTCGGTAAATTCCTTGCTCCACAAAGAATCTCCGTTAAGATCTGTTCTTAAAAGGTATGATTTAAATAAAAAGTCTGAACCATTTCTCCGTCTTCCGACAATAATAAATCCGGAATTTTCAATGTATTCTACTTCGAAACCCCTGTCATCAGAACCATAATACTTGTTCCAAATAATGTTTCCCAATGAATCTAATCTGGTTAGAACTATACGCAAGGATGGAAAAGGATCTGACCTCGAAAGGAGAATAAAACCCTTATCGGGCAATTCTTTTATACACATTCCCATATCAAGAGCTGACGTAGAAAGTACTTTTACCCATCGAATATTACCAGACGCATCAAGTTTTATAACATATGCATCTCCATTTGGACCTTCTCCTAAACCGCTAACTATAAATCCTTTGTCATAAGTTTCTTCAATCCAATAGCTTTGGTAATAAGCTTTAATATCCAAATTGTAAAGCCTTGACCAAACGGAATCTCCATATTGATTTAATTTAATTACGAACATTTTATAATCAATTCCTATTCGTGTCGTGCCAACTGCAATATAACCACCATCACTTGTTTGACATGTTTTAAACAAGGTGCTTCCATTTGTATAAGATAGTATATTTCCCCATGTAACACCTTGAGAATTTGAATTATCGCAGGACATTAAGAACAGTACAACAAGAATAATTTTAAATATTTGAGTATTAGTTTTCATACTTTAAAAAAGTTTTCAAGATTAATTTGTTTTATGAATAACGTCACCGCTTGTGAATAACAATCTGAAGTAAAGTATAAAATGAGAAGTATCTTAAATAGAATTTTCATTTTGATAACTTGTGAAATTAAATTTGATGCTACTGGAAACATCAAATACAATTATTTAAAGTATGGGAATTAGTTTTGATTCTTTGAGGTAAGTTGAATCTTTTCATACTGCTTTCTCCTTCGTTCTAATCTAAACTTAATGTTTAGAATTTTCAAATGCAAGTTACTGGTGTTTGAGGGTCGAAAAAAATATTGTTAGTTGGATTTAAACATTGACTATCAAGTTGAAATTATTCGGAAAGTTAATTTATTTCATTTATTTCACATTCCTTCTCTTTGGCAAACTTAATTTTCAGAAATTTTAAAGTTGAGTTTAATCAATAAAAAAAGCCGGCAACCTTCACCGGCTTTCATTTATAAAAAAATGCACACTATTTACAAACTCTACTTACTATAGGGATATTTGTCCCCTGACTACTTTATCAACAACATTTTCTTTGTATCTGTAAAATTTACTTCTCCGCTAAGAAATAATTTATAATAATACATTCCGCTTGGAAGATTGCTTCCGTCAAAGCTGATTGAATACATTCCCGCTTGTTTATTTTCATTTACTAAAGTCATGACTTCACTGCCCAATGCATCATAAACTTTCAATGAGACATAATTCGTAATTCCTAATTCGTAATTGATAATTGTTGTTGGATTGAACGGATTCGGATAGTTTTGTGATAATGAAAAATTCAGAGGCAGCTCCGTATTATTTGTAATTGAAGTTGGTGTCGTGGAATATGCTGTGAGCTTTATGTTGTCAATGTAAATTCCATCGGAGGCAACTGTACCGTTTGTCACCATTGCAAATCTTATTCTTAAATTAGCCGAGCCATTGGCAAGTGTCGTAATATCAATTACTTCACGCGTCCAGGTGTTCCTTACCTTATTATAAAATTTCGCTGCTTCCCATGTCCTGCCGCTGTCATTTGAAATATCCACATAAGCATTATCAAGAGTATCAATCGTATGTTTGTACCAGAAGCTCAGATATAAGACCGGATTTCCCGAAACATTAATTGGTGTCTTAAGCGTGAGAGTACGGTTTACAGAATTACCATAGTTTCCTGTAGGGCTGTCTGTGAAAGAATTATTGGGCGAGTATGATTGAGTAGTCGTAACATTCCAGCCGCCTGCAGTTGTAGTCCACTTTGTCAGCCCGTTCTCAGCGCTGTCTATCAGTAGTACTGTTCCGTTTCCGACCGGTACATATACATCCTGAGTGTAAACAATTTTGTCATCCTGCTTAAAGGTAAGTACAGCTTTCAATCCTGAGTTGCTTATCGCATTTGCACCGACATTAAAATTAAATGAAACGCTGTCATTTACAAACGAATTTATGCCTGCATAAGTGAAGGCGCTTGTCTGAATCGTCAGCGGACTGCTTAACGATGTCAGTTCGATCTTAACATTCTGCGCGTTGATAAGACCTTTGTTCTTAAAATTAACTTTTAAAATTCCCTGCTCTCCCTGATTATATTGTTCCTTATCAAGAGACGTTTTCAATGGAGCGACATAGTCTCCGCAGGACAATGAAAAATAAATATTCTGCGCCAATGTGCTTTTTGCGAGCGTAACTATCCGCGATTGCAAAGGCCAGAAGCCGTCAGTGGCTGTTCCCACTTCCGGTGTCATTGCTATTGCTTTCGTGTGTCCGGAATCATTATAGTACCAGTCATCGGTAACTCCACGTACTCCGTAAGCTACCGTCTGAAATGATCTTCCTAATGTGAAGTGATTATTGAAAGCCATCTCTTCGGAAAATTTCTGATAAATATTTTCATCAGGACTTGGCGCATCGACAAATCCCCACGGACGGATAAGATAATTTCCGTAAGTATGGTAGCTGAGTATTCCCTTGAAATTTCTTGAGTTAACAAAGTCTCTTGCATTCTGTGTCTCGGGTTCGGAAAAAGGAGAAACACCTCTGTATGTATCGGATGTAGGATCAGTTGATGAGCCGTTGTTAGTCGAATTCCAAAATGCATAAATTCCATAATTCCTGTTAAGGTCGACGCCAAAGCTTCCGCCTGTGTTACTCCTTCTGTTCTTTCTCCACATACCACCGCCGTTTGGATTTGTCGAGCGGTTGTATTCATAGCCATCGGGATTGAAAACAGGAGTAAAGTAAAGTTCTCTGTTGCTTAATATATAATTTGCAACCGGATCAGTGTTATAATTTTCCAGAAGCCAGTAAATGAAATAGATACTTTGCTGCATGCTCATCGGCTCCCTTGCATGGATAAGAGAATGGATCCATACTTCAGTCCTTCCTGTAGTTGCATTCGGACTATTGGAAACACGGACTGTCCACATAGGTCTGTTCTGAAATGAATTCCCAATGGAAAATTTTTCCGAGATTAAATTGGGATACTCAAGTCTCATAGAATCAAGCTTGGCGATCACTTCATCAAGCTTCAGATAACCACCCATTGTTCCCATGATAGAGTGTGTTACAGCATACTTATCCATTACATTGTTCATGACATCAGTCACCTGGCTCTCCAGGATCTTCTGGTCATTATAGTATTTTTCAAAATCTTCGATCTCTGTTTCAAATCTTACGCCCGATCTCTGAAGAAGTCCTATCTCAATTTCGGAAAGCCACGTTTCCAGATATTCACCATGTGCTTCAGCATGATCAAAGAACAATCCTTCACGCATTATGCTTTTCATATCCTGCTCGCCTTTAGCGTAAATTTTAACCAGCGAATATTTTGGGGAAACATCGTTGGTACCGCTTTGGGTACTGCTTTGCCCGGTGAACGCGAAGAACGAGACCGCAAACAAGATCGCTATGGAAAGTTTAATTTTTTTTGTAAAGTTTTTCATTAGAGTAATATTAAAGTAAAAAATATTTTGGGGTTTATAAAAAATAATTCCCGCAAAAATATTCACAGGAAGTTAGGATTCTTAAAATTTATTGTATACAAAGTTACGTAAATCGGAATAGTAAGTCAATCACTCACCTCACTCAACTACTCAATACACTCTAAACACTCTAAACACTCTAAACACTCAATACACTTAACCCACTCAACTCTAAATCAAACTCTCTGCCGCCGCCTTATCAAGATACCATTTTATTTCTCCGTCGGCTGGCTGAACATGCGCCGCCGGATATTTATAAAAATCGTCTTCCTCATTAAGAATTTTCTTCAGGATCTCCGCTTTGTTTTTACCGGTCACTAAAAAATATATCCTCTCGGCGTTATCAATTATATTTCCTGTAAAGGTAATCCTCTTCTGACCATTATCGGGCTTTTCAACAACATCACATAATTTTTCACTTTCAAACAGATCCATCCGGTCAGGGAATATTGAGGCTGTATGACCGTCATCACCCATTCCCAGTATTATAAGATCAAATCTCGGATAGCCGTGTTCCGCAGGCAAATGTTTATTCAGATCTTCAGAATATCTTTCAGCTTCTGTTACCGGATCATAATTCCCGAAAACTCTGTGCACGTTCTCTTCCGGTATGGCAATATTGTCAAGAAGAAATTTTTTTGTCATTCCGAAATTGCTCTCTTCATCCGTTGCAGGAACACACCTTTCATCCACCCAGAAAAAATTCACTTTGCTCCAGTCAATTTTATTTTTGTACGCAACTGATAGAACAGTGAATAATGCTTTAGGCGTATTGCCTCCCGATAGAGCAACGTTGATCTTTCCCCTTACAAGAATTATTTCCTCACATACTTTCCTGAATTCACCTGCAAAACCTTCCGCAAGATCCAGAGGGGTTTCAAATATTTCGTATAATGTTTCGATAAAGTTAAAAGTTAAAAGTTGAAAGTTGAAAGTTGAAAGTTGAAAGTTAAAAGTTGACGATCCTAAATCCTAAATTCTAATTTCTTATAGCTCACAATACAATCCATCATCAGAAAGATTCTTGCACGGATATCTCCACATAAAATCCTTTCCCGCGATAAGATCATCAGCGCATTCAGGACCCCAAGTTCCTGACGGGTATCCGTAGACTTTAATTTCCGGATGCTCCTGCCATGAATCAAGTATCGGCTGTATGAATCTCCAGCAGGCTTCGACCGCATCGGCTCTGATAAATAAAGTCGAGTCGCCCAGCATGCAGTCCAGAAGCAGCTTTTCATACGCACTTGGAAGATCAACATTCTTAAGATCTGAATAATGAAAATCCATGTTCACATTCTGAACCTTGAGCTCCGAACCGGGTACTTTCATCGCGAACTTTATCAGTATTCCTTCATCGGGCTGAATTCTAATTACAAGCATATTATATGATTGCGCGATATCAACTTTGCGCTTGAATAAATGATGAGGCGTTGGTTTGAAATGTATTACAAGTTCGGTAACACGTGTCGGCAACCGTTTGCCCGTTCGCAAATAAAATGGAACACCACCCCATCTCCAGTTGTCAATGTAAAATTTCATTGCAACATAAGTTTCCGTTCGGGATGTTTTTGAAACTCCGGGTTCTTCACGATAACCTGTCAGCGTACCCCCTCTTACAACTGATTCGGTATACTGACCTCTGATAACATTTTTTTCTACATCTTCTTTTTTGATCGCACGGAAGGACTGAAATACTTTCAATGATTCATCTCTTATTGAATTTGAATCAAACAGCGACGGCGGCTCCATTGCAATGTATCCCACAAGCTGCAGAAGATGATTTTGCACCATGTCACGCAACGCTCCCGAATGATCATAATACCCGCCGCGACTCTCTATTCCAATGCTTTCCGCGGAAGTTATCTCAATGTGATCGATGTAATTTCTGTTCCATAGCGGTTCAAAAATTCCGTTAGCGAACCTTGTCACAAGAATATTCTGAACCGATTCCTTTCCGAGATAATGGTCGATCCTGTATATTTGCTTCTCGGAAAAATATTTGCTCACAATCTTATTCAGCTCTAATGCTGAATCAAGATCATGCCCGAATGGCTTCTCAAGTATTATCCTTATCCAGGAATTTTCATTGGCGGATTTATTCAGCCCGCTGATACCCATGTTTTTTACAATGTCCGGTAACGCTTTAGGCGGAACAGCCATATAGAACAACCTGTTTCCGGTAATGTTCTTTTCCTTATCAAGCTTCTCAAGTTCTTTCTTTAAATTTTTAAATGAATTGATATCTTCAAAGTCGGCTACTATGAAGTAAAGATTTTTCTTAAATTTTTCCCATGAATCTTCCGGTAATATTTCACTGTTAGCATAATCATTTATTGCTTCCTTCATTGAATCTCTGAAACTGTAATGGTCCATTTCTTTTCGTGAATATCCGACAATAGTAAAATTTTCCGGAAGCAGCTTTTCTGTATAAAGCTTGAACAAAGAAGGTATGAGCATCCTCTTGGTAAGATCACCGCTCGCGCCGAATATCACCATTACACACGGATCGGGAATTTTCTGCGCTTCATTTTTTAAGCTATCGGTATCTGTTATTACTTCTGTCTCCATAAATTTTTTTGGTTAACAATATAGTGTGACATTTGAGAAGGGTAAATTTTAAAACTAAGGAACTAAGTTCTCAATAACTTATTCTGAAGGCAATTTTGAAAAATTTTCAATTGCTCTTAAAGCCGTGACCGCCAAACTCATTCCTCAACGCTGCAAGTATCTTACCTCCAAAGGATTCTTCCTGTCTTGACCTGAATCTCGCGAACAATGATTCCGTGATCACCGGAAGCGGAATGCTTTTTTCAATACCATCCAGCACTGTCCATCGTCCTTCTCCCGAATCTTCAACATAGTCCTTTACACCTTTGAGATCTTTGTCTCCTTTCAATGCATCATACAGAAGCTCAAGCAGCCATGAGCGGACGACACTTCCTTTACCCCAGAGATTGGCGACCTTTTCAAGATCAATGTTATAATCTGATGTGTGCATCAATTCAAAACCTTCAGCATAAGCCTGCATCATTCCGTATTCAATTCCGTTATGGATCATTTTTACATAATGTCCGGAACCGCCGGCACCGGTATGAAGATAACCGTCTTTTGGAGCAAGTGATTTGAATACAGGTTCGCAATGCTGAAATACTTTTTCTTCACCGCCCACCATCACGCAGTAGCCGAGCTTTAATCCCCAGATTCCTCCGCTTGTTCCGGCGTCAAGATAATTTATTCCATGCTCTTTTAATTCCGCTGATCTTCTTATTGAATCCTTGTAATAAGAATTTCCTCCGTCGATAATAATATCATCTTTTGCAAGCATTGGCGTGAGGGTCTTTATCATCTGCTCAACTGTGTCCCCTGACGGGATCATCATCCATACAACTTTCGGCTTATTCAGCTTGCTCACAAACTCTTCAACCGAATATGTTCCGACAGCTCCCTTTTCCTCAATCTCCTTTGTCTTCTCCGGAGTTCTGTTATACACAACCACATCATGTCCGTCATTCAAAAGTCTTTCAACCATGAATGCACCCATTTTCCCAAGACCTATAAAACCGATTTGCATATTCCTCTCCTTATTTTTTTAAAAATTTTTTGTAATGAAAAATTTCATTGCCGACCAAAATGTTTTTGAAAAATTTAAATAATTTTAAATTCAATCTGTTTTGGTAATATTTTTGCACTATTATCGAATCTATAAAATCAACCTTTTAATAACCTTGAAGATATACTTATGCTGTCCAGATAAATTTATGTTAATTCTGTTTTTAAAATTTTTGATAATATTTTTAATTCGTGAAATTCGTGGCAAGTTTTTTGCTTATTTTGGACGGATATGAAAAAATTTATGATCACTAAAATTATTTTGCTTTTTTTAATAAAGAATACAATTCCTCAAGTCCTTTGGTTACGTCACTGCCGAGATTAATTTTCAGAACTTTCTTTTTATGTTGAATGAGCGACTGGTAATCCCCTGTTGCCTGAGCCTGCTTCAGTATACCAAAACTGTATGGCTGTCCGGGAATTTCAATATCCTTGCTGTCATCTGAAACTATCTGAACGAATAATCCTTTATCCGGTCCTCCTTTATGAAGCTGACCGGTCGAATGTAAAAATCTCGGACCGTAGCCAATCGTCGTCGCACCTTTGGTTCTAACCCTTATCAGTTCACGAATCTTCTGCAGCATCTTTTCTCCCTTTTCATTTCTCTGAATGTAAGCCATTACCGCGACGTAATCACCTTTACCAAAGCTGTTCAGGAAAAATTTTATATAATCTTCTGCCTTCCATTTATTCAACTTATTCTTCGAAGGTAATTTTTTTGTAAATAATTTTTCATCCAGATAAATTTTAATATCTCCGGATTCTGAAATGGGCTGCTGTTCAGGAAGCTTTTTATTTTCCTGATAATATTTAAGAACTTCAGAAGTATTGTCTTTACTTTCCTTTACATTCGGTTCGTCGAAGGGATTTATTCCCAGAACTTCACCCATGACAGCAGTTGCAAATTCCCAAAGAAAAAATTGTCCTCCCAGATCATAAACATCTTTCAGATCAATATTTATTATAGGGAAATTTTTCTTTTCCATTCCTTTAATAAATTTTTTGGGGGCACCGCTCTCCTTTCCTGATTTCATATTCACAAAAACTCTGTCATTACCGTATGACGATGGCTTTCCTAATCCTTCACCTTCAACGGGCAGAATTCCCGTTCCTTCTTTTCCCGTACTTTCAGCGATCAACTGCTCGACCCAGTACCCGAATGAATATATTTTATCTGATATAACAAAAGTAAGCTTATCCCTCCCTTTCTTTGCAAGCTCGCCTGCAGCAACGCCGAGTAATACTCCGGGGTTTTTCGATGGCTTCGAAATGGTACATTCAGTCATCATGTCTTCCGCGTTATACAGCAGCTTGCTTACATCAACACCAATGAGCGCCGCCGGCACCAGTCCGAAAAAAGACAGTGCAGAATATCTTCCGCCGATGTCAGCAGGATTTGTGAAAATCTTCCTGAAGCCGTTTTCATTTGCAAGAGATTCAAGATGTGTATGAGGATCAGTGATAGCAACGAACTGACGTCCGGCTCCCGCGCCTTTCTTAGACTTTACCTTATCAAAAAAATATCTGAGGAATGAATCCACTTCAATGGTCGATCCGGACTTACTTGATACAATGAACAGCGTCGTGTCAATATCAATCGAATTTTCAAAATCACAAATTGTTTTGGTATCGGTGCTGTCCAATACAATTAATTTCAGGTAACCTTTCTTAACTCCGAAGGTTTCAAGACACACTTCCGGACACATGCTGCTTCCGCCCATTCCCATTACAATTGCATATTTAAATCCTTCCTTGATCACATCAGCCGTAAAAGTATTTATATCTTCAAGATGTTGTCTCATTGAGACAGGCAGCGTAAGCCATCCCAGCCGGTTCTTTATCAGCGTATCAAATTCCTTATCATCCTTCCAGACTGTCGGATCTTTTTCCCAGATCCTTTTAACAATGTTCTTTTCTTCAAGCCGCTTTAGCTCTTTAGCAATTCTTGGTTTATACTTTCCCGGCTTCAGATCTCTTTTTGATAATTTCATTTTTGTTTTTGAAAATTTTAAATAATGTTTTTTACGGGGCAATTACACCAACAAAATTCACAGAGTTATTACTGCACAGCAACAGATCGGAGCTGTCGACAAACCCATCGGCATTCAAATCTGCCGGCAGATAATTTCCCTTTGCAAATACAAACGCTTCATTAAAGATCAATAACATATCGGATATGTCCACAAACCCGCTTCTGTCCACATCTCCTGTATAAATACAAAACTTACTTCCTTTCATCATCATGTTATTTCCGTATGCCTGTGAAGCTGCATTTGTAAAATCATAATTATTGATCGTTCCGTCCTTTGATAATGCAGCGCTTCCGGTCTTACTCCAGGTATCGATCGAATTGAAATGCTTCGCAACTATGTAATAACTTCCTCCTGAAGCTTTGTAAAAATTAAACTGGTTTGAAAAGCTGACTGAATCGATCCTTCCTTTTGCAGAATCTTTTACAGCGTATGGCGAAGATGTTTCCCTTAAATAAATGCTGACTGTATCTTTTCTTTGAAGCTTGTCAGAAACCGTATTGTACAGACCTTCCATTGAAATCTTAACATTAAGCTTTATGGAATTGAAAAGATTGCTCTTAACAACAAACAAACCGTTGCTTATATCTGAGGCGATAATTTTTCCCGAAGGGAATTTATAAACTGCCCAGCAGCCATTAAAGGAGTTTGAATTACTTGAAGGATAAGTGTCATACCATGCGACTTCAACAGGGACAGCCGGGTTTGTAATGTCAACTATCCTTATTCCCGAAGTATAATGAGCAATGACAGCATAATTACCGTAAGTCTCGACATTATGAACGATCGATGTAGTAATTCCTGTCGGCTGCCAGTTGCTGACAAATGTTATATTGTTCAGATCGTTGATATTGTAAATACTCATCTTCCCTGCCGGCGATGAAACTTCATTAGTTGTATAAATGTGACTTCTGTTAGGTGAGAATGCAACATTATGCGTTGACACTACTTGTGTCGGATATGCCTGCCAGTCTTTTACAAACTGCGGACTGTTCTTATTTGTGGCATTGATCACTGAAACTTTTCCTATATAAACATTTGCTGTCCAGATGGTATCATTCAGAACTCTGCAGTCGTGAACATACTGAGATGTCCACTGACCAAGCTTTACCGGGCTTTCAGGATTAGATACATCGACTATAGTCACGCCACCGTTAGCTGCGGAGTTGCCTCCGTTCAGATAAAGATAAGGTCCGTCCTGCGATATCGAATGAGTTTTAGTATAGCCCGTATAGCTCCATGTCGTAACAAGTCTTACTGAATCAGGAAGATACTGAAGATCAACGATCTGCAGCTTGCTGTTTGTTGCTTCAGAGACAATGTAGGCATAATGCGAATATACTTTCATCTCGCGCCAACTGCTTGTAAGACCTGTCTGAAAATCAACCTCATGTATATTTGCCGAATCAGTAATATCAACAAATGATGTTCCCGAATTACATCCGAGTATCGCGTATTCTCTTCCGTTGGGAGCCGTATAGCCCCAAAGCGCAGCGTAGCTTGAATATGAATCCAGGTTTTTGAGAAGGTATGTGTTTTGGTTTGGGAGCTGTGAAAATGAAAAAGCTGAAGTTGCCAGTAAAATTAATACTGACAGTAGATTTTTTTTCATGGTAATTTTTTTTAGTATTAATGAATGTTTCGGGGTCTTTTTTTTAATTTTTATAATTGTATGTTTGAATTAAATATTTTCAAGTCAACAATTAAAGCCAGTATCATTTCCCTGATAGCAGACTCTCGGCTTTAGCGATAACATTTTCCACAGTGAATCCAAACTCTTTCATAAGATCTTCTATAGGTGCGGACTTTCCGAATTCATCTATACCAATCGAAATTCCTTCGTCGGTTACATACTTGCTCCAGCCAAGTGTAGAACCGGCTTCTATTGAAATACGCTTTCTTATGTCAGGCGGTAATATCTTCTTTTTGTAATCTTCACTTTGCGTTTCAAATAATTCCCAGCAAGGCATGCTTACGACACGGGTATTTATTTTTTCTGAATTTAATTTTTCCTGTGCTGCTAATGCAAGCTGCACTTCCGATCCGGTTGCAATGAAAATTATTTCCGGCTTTCCTTTGCTGTCACTTAATATGTAAGCTCCTTTGGAAACATCTTTGGCGCTGCTAAACTTTGACTGATCAATTACAGGAAGCTTCTGTCTTGAAAGGATCAATGCGACCGGACCCGTTTTATGTTCAAGCGCAACTCTCCAGGACTGTGCGGTTTCATTTGCATCGGCTGGTCTTATAACAACTAAATTGGGAATTGAACGGAGGGAGACTAATTGCTCTATCGGCTGATGCGTCGTCCCATCCTCGCCAAGCCCTATACTGTCGTGTGTAAAAACATAGATTGGTCTGATGCCCATTATCGCGGCAAGCCGGATAGGAGCCCGCATATATTCTGAAAATATAAGAAATGTTGCACCATAACCAATGAATGGTTTTGTGAGATTGATACCATTAAGAACTGCTCCCATTGAATGTTCGCGCACTCCGAAATGTAAATTCCTTCCGTCATAGCTACCCGGCTGAAACACACCCATTTCTTTCATGAACGTGTCCGTAGAAGGTTCAAGGTCTGCAGAACCACCTATCATAAAGGGAAAATATGCAGCGATCGCATTGATCGTTTTGCCTGATGCTGATCTTGTTGCCATTGCTCCATCCTTCGGATCAAAAGAAGGTATTGCCTCGATCCATCCTTTCTTAAAATTTCCTTTCATTAATTCTTCATACTCTTTTGCCAAGTCCGGAAATTGCTTTTTGTAATCTGAAAATATTGAATCCCAATTTTCTTCCTTCGACTTACCCTTATCTCCGGCTTCGTTGAAATACTTTAATACTTCATCAGGGACATAAAAAAATTTATCCGGGTCCCATCCGAGATTGATCTTAGTCTGCCGCAGCTCTTCATCTCCCAGCGGTGAGCCGTGAACACCCGCGCTGTCAGCTTTATTAGGACTTCCGTATCCAATGTGAGTCCGTACTTTAATGATCGAAGGTCTTTCTTTTTCATCCTTTGCATTTTGAATAGCCGTTGAGATCTTCTCAACATCATTTCCGTCTTCAACAATCTGAACATGCCATCCAAAAGCTTCAAACCTTTTGGCTGTATCTTCAGTGAATGTTATTTCGGTTCTGCCTTCAATTGAAATATGGTTGTCATCATAAAGATATATCAGATTACCCAGACGCAGATGTCCCGCATAAGATGCAGATTCTGAAGAGATACCTTCCATAAGATCACCGTCACTGCAGATCGAGTAAATATTGTAATCAAAAATATCAAAGCCCGGTTTGTTATACTTTGCCGCAAGAAATTTTTGAGCGATGGCGAAACCTACGCCGTTAGCAAATCCCTGACCAAGAGGACCTGTTGTAGTTTCAACTCCTTTGGTAAGATGATACTCGGGATGTCCGGGAGTTTTACTGTCGAGCTGTCTGAATTTTTTGAGATCATCCATTGTAAGATCATAGCCTGTAAGATAAAGCAGACTATACAGCAGCATGCTTCCGTGTCCTGCAGATAAAATGAATCTGTCACGGTTTGCCCAGTCAGGATTGTGAGGATTAAAGTTCAGGAATTTTGTCCATAGTGCGTAAGCCATTGGTGCAGCGCCCATTGGCATACCCGGATGTCCGGAGTTTGCTTTCTGAACCGCGTCAGCCGATAGTAAGCGAATTGTGTTAATGCTCAGTCCTTCAAGTGTGTTCTTGTTTTCCATTTCAAGTAAGTTTGAAATCAAAATAAAGTTAAAAGTTAAAAGTTGAAAGTCGTAAGTTTGTAAAAATGAAAGTTGGTAAAAATTTAATGTACATAACTTTACAACTTTGTAAACTTAATCTTCTTACGTTAATTTTGATTTTCCATCTTTGAACTATTATTCATTTTGATTAATTTTAACCATCTGTTAACCAAACAAACCTTCCATGAAAATTATTTACTTACCTCTTTGTGTATTTATTGTTGCTTTAAATTTTACTTCAGATCTGTCCGCTAACTGGCAGAAAGATGTTAATAAAAAATTCAATACACAGCTAAGTGATAGTGCTAATCGGTTGACCCCGGCCGATGATGTCCTCAGCAAAAATCCTGACATTGATAATCATGTTTCCGATGAGCAAATGAAAAACTTTCTTGATGAAAATGGTAAGTCTCTTGTCAACAGTGACTTTAAAAAAGCTAATGAACCTCTTACTCCTGATTCATTTCAGGAATATCCGTTGTCGGGAGAAGCTTCACAAAATTTTTACGGAATATCTGTTTCATCAGCAGGTGATGTAAATGCTGATGGCTTTGACGATATTATTGTAGGAGCATATTTAAATTCTGCCGGTGGTTTTGATGCGGGAAGGGCTTACATTTATTTTGGAGGTTCAGTAATGAATTACACCGCGGATGTGATCATTACCGGAAGTTCAGGTGATAATCTGGGTTATGCCGTTGCATCTGCAGGTGATGTTGACAGAGATGGCTATGATGATGTTGTTATTGGAGCGATCGGATATAATAGTTATCAGGGAAGAGCTTATATATATTTGGGCGGAGCGGCTATGAATAATACAGCGGACGTGATCATGACAGGCGAGTTCAGTAATAATCAGTTCGGCTGTTCGGTCTCCGCAGCGGGAGATGTAAATGAAGAAATGTAAACACAAATTATGATTTCACGAATGCCATAACAAAGTCTTATGCAAACAATATGACACAGGTTGATAACTCACCTTTGCGTTTTGCAATCTACGGGGGAGATCAGGATCAGAACGGTTCGGTTGATATTACTGATGTTATTACAATTTTTAATGACGGAAATAATTTTGTGACAGGTTATGTGCCGTCGGATACAAACGGGGACTATGCCGTAGACGCTGTGGATATGCTGATCGCTTATAATAATTCAAACGCATTTGTAACCGCTATTACACCTTGATCAGATTTTAGATCTTAAACTTTCAACTTTCAACTTGTAACTTTCAACTTTCAACTTATCAGGGTCTTATTGTCTCCACTATCGCAAGTGAATTATTAAATGTAATTATAAGATCCTGATTGTCAGTAAAGTCATCACCGGTCATATCGGTTACAATATACCCTCCGGCAAAAGCTGAAGCATCATTGTAAACCATTGTCACATCACTTACATCTACAATATCGTCCTGATTCGCGTCGCCTCCGTACATTGCATAACGGGGCAGCGTATCGACCTCGATCTGATTTGAACCGTAAGCTGAATCCGGGCTTAATGTAAAATTATATTCAACTCCTCCTGTAAGAAAATCAAAACTAAGTGTATGCGCGCTCCATGTTTCAATTGAATTTCTATGCTCAACCTGCAGATAATAACTTGTCCCGAAAACCGCACCGGCGAAGCTTGAGTTAATAACATAATTATCATCGGGAGTTTCCCCGTTGATACCGACTTCATTGTAAGGAGCAAAGTTTTCACGGAGATGAAGCGTAATCGTATCAACGACACACGAATCAACAGGTCTGTAAAATCCTTCCATGAAAACCCTTACAGCCATGCCCGGAATTTTCAGCGCAGCGCCATTGAACTGAACTCCCCATGCGCACAATCTTCCGATACCTGCACCGCTGAGATCATTCACTAGCAGCCGCCACATTCCTCGTGAATTATTTCCCGCGAACATTGCATTAAGACTGTTCTTTGGTTTTATTCTCGGAGCAAATGAAACATACCTTCCGTTTGAAGCGACTGTGGAATCCGCCTGATCATCAAAGACCGAAACTATGTTATCACATTTATCGGCAAGTGACTGATTGTCATAAATTTTTACGATCTCACCATTCGGAGCAAGCAAAGAAAGCTCGATCTCTTCTTCGGCATTGTGATTGACAGCAACGAAAACATTGATGTCACTAATCACAGTATCAAGACTTATGTATATTGAATCAAGTATTGTTCCTGAGGTCCCTGTTTCAGGAATTCTCTTATTCGACTGGCGCAGATTAAATCCATCAGAAAAGTTTATTCCGTCTGCTCTGTTCAGAGGTGAGACCGGCTGGTCTTCAACACCTCCGTTGTGTGAGAATTTAGCATTGGCTGCAAAATTCAGAAGTGGTCCGTTGTCAGCATTATCATAAGCGTATCCGTCCAGATTATAAACAACATTTACTGCTGCGGTATTCGGTTCATTTGCATCATCAACTGACATATAAAGAAAACGGTTGATCTGCAATTGCGTCTTCACATAATTTGAAATGCGAACTTCATCAATAAATCCGTCGAAGCCCGTTCCTGCGGTACCCGCGCTTCCAATGATTAGATTATCCATTCCGTTGGTGATCATGCCAGCAGTAATGTTTCCTTCTTTTGCTTTCCTGCCGTTAATGTAAAATACATATTTTCCGTCGGAAGCGTTGTATGTGAAAGCAGTATGCATCCATAAATTAGCTGCAATGTTGACAGTTGAAGTGAAAGCAGTATTACCATTGATCGTAGCGCTGAGAATTCCCGCATTGAGGCGTAAATTATAATTGATACCGCTGCCTGATGTTCCTTTATGAATAATTGTCCGCGCTCCGTTTGTAGAATGGGCATAGATCCACGCTTCCAGTGTAACGCCGGTTACAGGACTTACATCAGCATTATCGATCCCGAATAAATAATCATTGACTCCGTCAAGCTCGACAGCTTCGTTCGGTGAGATCGTATTAGACGGTCTGCTGCTGAGATCAACTGCTGTTATGTTGTTTCCCTTACCGGTGTTATTATTTCCCGACCAGTCAAAAAGACTGAAGTCTGTTCCCGATGATTCATTATCCTGAAATGTCAGTGAAAGAGAAAGCTGTGAATACATACCTGTGGATGTTCCGAGTGAAGTTCTTCTTACTTCAGAAATTGTTGCCGGAGTAAGAACCTTTTTCCATATTCTCAATTCGTCGATGTATCCTTCAAAAGGACTGTTGATATTTCCTTTGCCAATGCGAAGGGAATCATTATTGGAAACGGGATCGGCATTCAGGACAGTTGCGGATGTATCGGCAACACCATTAATGTAAATCGAGAAAATATTATTGTTTGTATTGTATGTGCAGGCAATGTGTGTCCAGCTATTATTCGGAAGGACTGTATTGCCGACAAGCCGTGTCGAGCTGTTTGTACGGATGGCAATTTGTCCGTTGCTGAGATAGACTGTATAACCATTTGAGAGCGTGCCTCCTCTTTTCTCCGCGAGTATTTGAAATGCCGGTGAAGTAACATTAGTTGGGTTTAACCATGCTTCAACGCTGAAGCTTCCTGTAATATCAAGCGATGCTGAATGCTGAAAAGCGGCGTAGCTGTTAGTTCCGCTGAAGCTGCATGCCTGATTCCAGAACATGAAAGCAGAAACATTTCCTGATCTGAATAACGGAAAAAAGGAAAGTGTAAGTAGAATTAATATTTTTATTTTCATGCTGATAATTTTAGATTAGGTTTTATTGTATGATAAATTAACTCATCATTGATAATTATAAAAAGCTAAAACATTTCTCATAATCTTCTGTTCAAAAATAGCACAAATAAGTCAATGTAATCAAACTAACAATTCATTAATTGTCTCATGATCGACTTCAGCAACTTTTTTATTATCTGTAAATATTATTTAATTTTTAATTATAATTGTAGTATTTTGCGATAGCAATTGTATCATGATCATGAATAATGAACGGATGACTTTTTTTTCCGTGAACCCGGGGAAGGCAACATAAGTTATTGTTTATATTAGATTCAAATAAATGTCTAAAAAAAGTTAATGTTTAAATCAAAAATATTTGACGTGCTCCAATGCTTCCCGAAAGAGGATCTGAAGAAATTCGGTGAGTATCTTAACTCTCCCTTGTTCAATAAAAGAAAAGTAATTTCGGATCTGTTCAGATCATATAAATATTTTCACCCGGAATATGAAGACAAAAATTTAACCAAGGAAAAGATCTTTGCCAAAATTTTCCCGGGTAAGAAATTCAACGATGAGAATTTCAGGAATCTCAATTCGATCCTGCTTAAATACGCAGAAGAATATCTGGCTTACACAAACTATTCACGCGATCCGCTTACAATAAAAAAACATTTACTCTCCGAGATCAGTCACCGGAAGATCCTTACAGT
>JAWXBH010000124.1:0-18974 GCA_034439935.1 bacterium | reverse complement strand
TTTTAACTTTTAACTTTTAACTTTTAACTTTTAACTTTTAACTTTCAACTTTTAATTTTTAACTTTTAACTTAATGATAATTGTAACCGGAGGTTCGGGATTTATCGGAAGCGCGTTGATATGGAGGCTGAATCAGCTCGGCAAGGAAGAGATAATTATTGTAGATGATTTTAAAGGTAAAGAAGATCTGAGCGGAAAGGAAAAGGAAAAGATTATACAAAACGAGAAATGGAAGAATCTCAACGGTCTTAAGTATGCGGACATTTTTGATAAGGACGATTTCGGGCATATGGTTTCATCAGACTTTCTTAAGAATTTTGAAATAGATACGATCTTTCATCTTGGCGCGTGCAGTGCGACTACGGAGAACGATTTCGATTACCTGATGAGAAACAATTACGAGTATTCTAAATTTCTATGTGAGAAGGCAATTGAGAACAACATAAGATTTATTTATGCTTCATCAGCCGCGACATACGGTGACGGTTCAAAAGGATACGATGATGATGAAGGCAAGCTTCAGACATTGAAACCGCTTAACGCTTACGGATATTCAAAACATGTATTTGACCTGTGGATTCAGCGCAGCAAAGTGCTTGATAAGGTCGTGGGACTTAAATATTTTAATGTTTACGGACCGAATGAATATCATAAGGCGGATATGCAAAGCGTTGTGAGTAAAGCATATATGCAGGTGAAGTGGACCGGTAAGGCACGGCTTTTTAAGTCTGCAGATCCTGAATACAAAGACGGCGAACAAAGCAGGGACTTTTTATATGTTAAAGATGCCGTGGATATGACTCTTTTTTTCTGGGATAACAGGATCGTGAGTGGAATATATAATATCGGAACAGGCGAAGCGCACAGCTTCAATGAGCTTGTTAAACCTATCTTCACGTCAATGGGAGTTAAGGAGAATATCGAATACTTTGATATGCCTGAAATTTTAAAAGAGAAATATCAATATTATACTAAAGCAGATATTTCGAAATTAAGAAACGCGGGTTATGTAAATGAAGTGGCTAAGATTGATGATAATGTCACTGATTATGTATCGAATTATCTTGATACAAAGGATCCGTACTTAAGTTGAGTTAAAAGTTTAAAGTTGAAAGTTTAAAGTTGAAAGTTTAAAGGTTATAAAGTTTGCAAAGTTTGGAACAGTAACCTTTAAATGATATTTTAAAAAAAGTTAATTAGAAAAATAAAATAAGTAAAAAAATGAAAAAGCTCTCCTATATAATTTTTTGTCTTTTCATTTCGGGGAATTTGTTCTCACAGGATCTTCCGAATTTCATGACAGCAAAGGAAAAAGAAATTTACAAAACATATCAGCCGCCTTTTAATAATACCGATGACCCTAATCCTCCGCCTTCGGCAGTGAGGACAATGGCTGAATGGGAAGAAGTTCAGGGTATTATCGTCGCATGGACAAACTTCACATCTATCATCAGACAGATAGTGGATTATGCACAGGACGAAGGATCTGTATTCATAGTCTGTACCGATTCAAATGCAGTGAAGACTTATCTTACAAGCGGCGGCGTTCCACTTGTAAATCTTAAATTTGTTGTTGCAAGCTTTAACTCTGTCTGGTGCAGGGATTACGGTCCCTGGGCAGCTTACTCAGGAGTTTCCGACAGTTTGAAGATCATTGACTGGATATACAACAGACCGCGACCTGCTGATGATCAGGTGCCCATCGCTTTTGCAAACTATATAAGCACTCCTATATATCAGGCGATCAATGCTCCGAATAATCTTACGCATACGGGCGGCAACTTTATGGTTGACGGTCACGGTACAGGCTTCTCTTCAAAGCTGATACTCGATGAAAATCCCGGCAAGACCGAATCCGAGATCAATAATATTTTACAGAGTTATTTGGGAGTCAACCGTTACATAAAAATGAACACTCTTCCTTTTGATGAGATACATCACATTGACATGCACATAAAGCTGCTTGATGAAGAAACACTTCTTGTCGGTCAGTATCCGACCGGTGTAGCTGACGGACCGCAGATCGAAGCGAATCTTCAGTATGTACTGAATAATTTTCAGACGTGCTTCGGAAGACCTTATAAAGTTGTGAGAATACCTATGCCGCCTAACGGCTCCGGACAATATCCACCCTCAGCAAATTATTATACTTATACAAATTCAGTATTTGTTAACAAAACTGTAATTGTTCCTATATATGGTCTTTCGCAGGACACCACAGCCCTTCGAATCTACAGGGAAAATCTACCGGGATACCGAATAGTAGGGATCAATTGCGCAGGGATGATCTCAGCTCTGGGAGCTATTCATTGTATTACAAAAGAGATAGGAGTATTCGAACCGGTTTTCATTTCACATGCAAAGCTTTTAAATACTCTTAATACAACTTCACCATACGAAGTCAAATCCTACATTAAGACAAAGTCAGGCGTTGCTTCGGCGAAAGTTTACTGGAGAGCAGATACTACTCAATCATATAATCAGATCAATATGACGCAGGCGCAGGATACATTCAGAGCGTCAATTCCTGCACAGTCATTGGGAACAAAAATTTACTATTACATTTCGGCAACATCTAATTCCGGTAGAACATCCACCAAGCCGCCAACCGCTCCTAACGGTTACATCAAATTTACAATAGATAACATGGTAACGGTAAATGGAATTAATGAAACTCCTCAAGGATTTTCGCTTGAACAAAATTATCCGAATCCCTTCAATCCTGAAACAGTTATAAATTACAATGTGAATGCTCAGACGTCAAATGTCAGACTGGTGGTTTATAATGCTCTTGGAATGGAAGTAAATATTCTTGTAAATGAAAAACAAAACGCGGGAAGTTATTCTGTTAAGTTTGACGGAAGCAATCTTTCAAGCGGCATTTATTTTTATAAAATTGAAGCGGGTAATTATTCCGATACAAAGAGAATGATACTTTTAAAATAAAGCTCTTCAAAACTTTGTAATTAGTAATTAGTAATTAGTAATTAGTAATTAGTAATTAGTAATTAGTAATTAGTAATTAGTAATTATCTACATGCAAACTCTTTAGGTTCAGCCATTCCCTTTAATTCCACACGTAATCCGGTCGGCGCGTTTACATTATTAACAACGAAGTCAATTGTATTTATACCTTCAACAAAACCTTCATTGATAGCGAATCCAAACATACCATAATAAGCTTCAACGGGAGTTCGGTATCCTGTATTCTTTCCGTTAATCAGAATATCAACTCCATCATTATCCGAAGACCATAGTCCGTAGATCTCTGCGGTGTTATGCTTAAATCTGGAGAGATCAAATTTGATCCTGTAAATATATAATCCTACTTCATTAAAGCTTCCCGCATCAGTCCTCGGGGCGATCCATTTAGAATTAGCATTGTTCGGAACCCACCTGTCCATAGGGAATCCGCTTGAGAGCGAAACCATTGCCTGTGGACCGGGATAATTTTCATCCGCGCTGGTAATAATTTTATAATGCGGATCGACTGAGCCATCCGGAAGCACACTTCCCTGCTGATCAAGACCTGTATTGAATAGATCATTCAAAGGAACCTTCTCTGCAAAGCACTGTAGTGCTGTTGCAAATAAGATCAGAACACTTATTAATATTTTCATTAGAAAAATTATTTATTAAAACTATCAGAATAAAAAATGATAGTAAAGATAATTTAATGTAAAATTCTGTTTTTTTAATGAAAAAAAAATTACAGAAAAAATGAAAGTCATCACAAAAAACTTTTTTCACAAATCGGTTTTTTTACAATTTGACAAGTCGATGGGAAAATTATAATTTGATTCAACTTGGATGAGAATAAATTTAGATCGGGTGCAAATGAAGTTGAGTCAGCAGAACATTTTGAGAGACAACAGGGTCGAATGGAACAATTTAATTCAGCGAGATCATTCACTGCATTCACTAACATAATTCAAAATCAAACAAAAACCAAAATGAGAAAACTATTTTTCACAGTATCTTTAATGTTAATTATAACCTCACACATAATCGCGCAAGACCTAAACGAAAAACTGAGGATTCACACACTCAGCGAAAACTCAGCAGATGATTCGCTAAAGAAAGTTACTGACCTCCATAATAGTATAATTGCAGGATATGGCTTTGCTCCGGCAATTAAATATAGTGAATACAAAAATGTAGGGCTCTCATTAAAATATTTTAGAAAAATTAAAGAACGGTTCCAGGTTGGAGGAGGGTTTGAATTTTATCCTATAACACTAGTAATAAACGGCATGGGATATTATGATATTGAAATTTTAAAAGACAGAATAGATCTGCTTGGTGGAGCGGGTATAAGCGCGGCAACGGTAGAAACAGGACTATTAATTCGCCCTACTGTCAGCATAAAACTTGATGTGTATCTCAGCCGGCTGTCGTTGTTAGGGATTGAGACAAAAGTACCCTTGATATTTGCACATGAGAAACAAAACTATTTGAAATCAACTTACATATTAGGCTATTTTGGACTCAAATTTTAAAAAAAAATTTTAAGCCATAATTTGTAAATTCTCAGAGCATTTACAATTCTTGAATTTTATAAGAATAATTAAAAATAAAACACCAGAAGGTAAAAAGATGATACGTGCCCCTTAACTAATGACTTTAGTAATTTGATTTGAATGAACGATGCATACATTTTGATAACCATTAAAATTATAAACTATGAAAACGATGAAAATAATATTCACGATTATTATTACAACGCTTTTGGTTTTTCAGAACCTTAAGGCAATTGATAGAAACATTTCTGAAGCAGATACATCAAAGCAAAATAGCATCTCAGGTTCTCATGGTGATTCCTATGCGGAGAATGTGCACATGTATATTTGCATTGAAGCACTGAAACTTCTCAAGGATAGATATCCAAATCTTGATTTTTCGATGTTTGACACCAGGATCGGTACGACGGGAGATTGTGGTGAAAGACCCTGGCAATACGGAACGATCACATCCGGTGCATGTCGCGAAGATAAGGAAGATGTAGTTTTTGATATCAGAGGACCGGGAAATTTTTATGCAAGCAATAGTCATTTTTGGGATGCTGACAACAGGTCTAATGGTGACAATAGTCTTACAACATTGAACATAGGTGGAAATCCAATAGATTATCCCAATGCTTATACTAAAATGAACAGGTACATTTCCGGACAATGGCATGACTGGACAGGCAGCGGATACAGCAACCGGAATTTCATTAATTACGTTTCTGCTCCATATATTTACAAATACTCATACCATACCCGTGGTCTTATAGATTTTTTTAGAACGAAAAAAATATTGCTATATAGTAGAGTGACCATTCTTGGTCAGGAGACTGTGTACAATTATGAAGTCACACTTGACAACACTACCTTTCACAAAATAGTCTGGGAGATATTAGGCAGAATGTCTCATCTTCTTGGAGACCTTAGTGTACCTGCCCATACACATAACGATGTTCATGTAAATGAATGGGATGGCGGTGATTGCTATCATAACTATATTGACAATGGTGCATACCAAAACTACAACTGGCAGACGGCAAAGCAATTCGGTGGTTTTATAAATCCTTATGAAACCAGCGAAAATCCTATCAGGTATCTTATGTACACAGCTTCACAGCTCGCACAGCATTTTCCGAGTGGTCCGAGCTGCACAGTAGTTCCACAGCAACATCCCGGAAACAATAATCTGCCGGGCGGAACTAATGCAATGCTGCAAAATTATTACTCTGCGCTAGGCGATCCGCCTGAGCATCTTTTCAATCTTTCCGGCGAAGCATCTTATTGTTTTAATCATGCTATCCGGTCAACCGCAGGGCTTTTTTACTGGTTCGCTACTGAGACTCAGATTATTCCTCCCGATCCGGCAGCGTATCCGAAAATCTCCGGATTTCATCAAAGCCAGATTGATGACAGGATATACAGAGGTGAAACTTTAAAATTGATCTGCAATGCGACAGGGGCTAATCTAAATTACAACTGGTTTGTAAAGGTTTGTGATACAACTAAAATTTGTAATCTTTTACCACCGGGTTTAAGTTTTACTCCTAATGGAAATGAATTTAATATCAAGAACATTTCATTCAAAAATAAATATATCTGTGATTATTACGACTCCTTGTGCAGGGGTGGCGGAAGTGGTGGTGGTGGTGCCAATTCTTCAGCTTATCCTCCTTTAAAATTTTACGTTGGAGTAAGAGTTTTTAACAATCTCGGAACGGTCACACGCTTTTACGATCTTACGGGACCGTCATCGATTCAGCCACTGGAAAGTCTTCGTGTCTATCCGCCGCCGCCCTCCGGTTGTCCTGTATTACTTACATTCAACGGATCGGAGTATGAGCCGGTAAATAATCTGTTGCCCGTTGCAGAGTATGAAGAGAATCAGGGTAAGGAGTTTGTGGATAAAGTACTGATAAATAATTCTGTAGTCACTGATCCTGAAGACAGCACTATAAGTCTTGCAATTATTGAGACTGAAAATGCGGTGAGTAAATTTAATCAAATCGAAGTTACCGCCGTTGATCATCCCGAAAATACAAAGATAGGGATCACAGCATCAAACGAGATAGTAATGTATCATATCGATAAGATCAACTCTTCAAGCTTTGCTGAAATTTCAGGAAGGGACGTTACAAAACAGCTTGAGTATGACACTGCTTATTCGGACAATGTGAAAGGAGAAAGCAAGCAAATACTTAACGCGTATTTTGAAAACGTGCAGAAGCCCGCTGACGCAGATTATCTTTGTCTTTTGCTCGATGCCTCCCCTCCGGCTCTTGCTCCGCCTCCGATAAAGAAAGAGCGGGTCGGATATATTACTTTTACTTATGATAACGGTCATGTAAAATCAGAAAAGTTAAATCTTGGCAGAAGAGAGCTTCGTTCAGACATACTAATTTCTTCACCAATAAATTCTCCTGTTTCTTCAATTGAAACAGAATTCATTAAAGACTTCAATCTTTCTTACGCTGCTATTGTACCTTTGTACAAAACAGGTTTCACTATAAAGAATCTTCAGCTATACAGCGCAGAACACAATAAGGAAGGAAATATTTTCAAATCTATTTTACTTGAAGATAGAAAACATGCTCCTCTTGACAGCAGCTCTTTTATCGTATTAAAATTTAAATCTCTTAATGAACGGGTTCCGAAAAACTTTATCAGAAGTTATGTTTTCTCTTCAAAAGGAAGCGTAACTACATCTCAGACCGACGCCGGTACAATTATAAGTGGTGATCGTACTCAGATCGCAAACTCTTACAAGCTCAATCTGAATTATCCGAATCCTTTTAATCCTGTCACAAACATCTCTTACGATCTGCCGGAAGCATCGGATGTAAGCATTGTCATTTATGATGTTCTCGGGAAGGAAACGGCAAGACTTGTAAACTCAAGACAGGATGCGGGAAGCTACAGCATACTGTTTGACGGAAGCAATTTATCCAGCGGAATATATTATTGTAAATTGATCGCGAATGGTTCGGTTAAAGGAATTAACAAAATGCTTTTACTAAAGTAAAAAAAAATCATGTAAACAAAAACAGAGACAACATTAATTTACTGTCTCTGTTTTTTTATGTCAAACGTGAAATGTCAAAAGTCAAACACTTCATTCGCAAAGTCAGAGCTTGCCGCCTGTCTGAACATTTAATCTAATTTGCAACTTGTAACTTGAAACTAACAATTCTTAATTCCTAATTCTCAATTATTTCAAAAGCGTCATCTTCTTCACTTCAGAAAAATCACCCGCAGTCAGCCTGTAAAAATAAATTCCACTCGGATAATTCAATGCATCCCACTGAATCGAATACGAACCCGGATTTTGGCTTCCGTAAACTAATGTAGAAATTTCGCTGCCAAGTGAATTATAGACAACAAGTCTTACATTTGTTTTTTCACCATTTACACCAGCCGGAATGCTGTAATTAATGTTCGTTACAGGATTGAAGGGATTTGGATAATTCTGTGAAAGTGAATAGCTGTCTACAGCTCCTGTAATATTCCCGATCGATGTAAGGATCATGCTGCCTTCGTAAGGAGCAAGATTTTTTCCGGTTACAACCACATCAATCTGCGCAAGAGGGTCGATGTCTGATTCATTAAAAGTATAAACACCCTGCGCGTCAGTATAGCCGGAGATCATCAATGCGTTATTCTGGCTTATCGCGACAAGAGCGTTCTGTATATTCTGTCCGTTAATCTTTATGTTAACATAGTATGATGTGCCTGTTCTGGAAGAAACAACATTCAAAGTCTTCGGCACATCTGAATAAGATTCTATCGTCGGGTCACCGACCACCATGAACTGATTGATAGTCTCCACAACTGTTCCATTACCATTAAAATAATTATATGCCTGTATCTTTCCGTAGTTAAGCATTGATCCAAAATCATTTATGTCATTTCTGAAATATGCATAAAGCATTTCTCTGCCGAGTGTATCTGTCGTATAGAAAGCGCATAGCTCCGTTGACGCCGCAATATTTGTTGCTGAATTCTCAGGGCTTCTTTCAACCCATCCTTCGGCAAAACAATTTGCTGTCTGTGAATAATCCAGATCTGCATTTGAGCACGCAATCGAAACTATGTTCGGCTGCTTTTTACCGAAATTCAAATTAACCATGTTGGACATTTGCCAAACCGGAGTCGCCCACGACGTTTCATCACCATGACCGATAAACCATATCCAGCTTACTCCCCCGTTTATGTAATTTGTTATCTGGCTCTGTGAAGCGCTGGGGCTTACAACATCGACATTCGTAAATCCCCCTTCATTAAGAAAAACCCTTTTTGCAACCTCTGCGTTTATGGGATCGATGCCGTCCATGCTGTGAAGAACAAACGCTCTTTTGTACCAGTCGGTATCAGTCATGTTTGGCTGCTTCTCATATTGAATGAATTTTGCAACGGCACTGTCAAGCTCATTGGATGACTGTACTGAGATCCTGCCGACAACTATTTCAGGAAATATGTCCGTTCCGTCAAGACATTCATAAGGATGATCTGACTTTCCACCCGTAGCGCTGAACCATGGAAGCGAATTGTTACCTCTTGCGTCGCCAACCAGCAGAACATACTCCGGTCTTGAAGAACTATTGTACTGAGCTATGAGATAATCTTTGATCTCATCCGATGTTGGAAAATTTGTCGCCGCAATTTCCGACCTCTTAACGATCTGTGTCCTAATTCCTTTTTTATTTTTCCATTGGGCATAAGGAATGATATCCGTGTAAAGTGAATCGGCAGCAATGATAAGCATGTTAGGCGGTGTGGTGAAAGTATTATCTGCTGTATAATTGAAAATTACATTCTTGTAGATATTCCTAAAGCTTTTTGAAACTCCCTGTGACGGATATGTTATGTTATTCACATCGGAGCTTCCTTCATATCTTAATTCAAAATTAATGTCTGTGTAAACCGTAAGTTCACCTGTTGAGGGATTATACTGAACAGGATTAATTGTCACTACCGCAATCCTGTGATCCCTCATCACCGCTATCTCCTTTATTGAAACAATATTCTCAGGAAGATCTTTATTCAGTGAATAATGTGAATTATCTATTTCAAATTCCTGTGAAATTCCGTTTGAATTTCTTAACGGCGGCGTCTGATAAGGCAAAACATTATATGAATCAAATACCTGTTTGTACACGCTGTTAATATTTATTCTGATGTTTTTATAATTCGGAATGGAAATGAATTTCGTGATGGTGGGAAGAGCTGATTGTCCGGGAATTCCCAGAGATACAAAATCCTTCAGCGAAACATTGTCATACTGCTCACCGCCACCTGATACCTTCTTATTATAGAATCCATTTATCTTTACATCGATGACAGTCTTGCTGTTATCGGTGCTTATTAAAGTAATTTCGTTTGTGTTTGATTGTCTGTTGCCTGCTTTGATGAAAATATCCTCTGCGCTGATAACTGCCGGGAGAATGATCATTGAAAGAATTAATAATGCATATTTCATTTTTGAATCATTAATGTTAATGAATTAGGGCTTTTGTAAAAGTAACTAATGGAGAATTTAATTTAAACTTATTCTTTTCAATCCTCTGTCCTCGAATAACGTTCAATGTTCAATGTTCATCCGATACCTCTGTGATGAAGATTTCTATCTTCAATTTAACTTTCCATTTCATTCTTTAAAAAATCAAGGATGTATCCGTCGATCTTCTTTTGAGAGAATTCGTCAATTTCAATTTCATCAATTTTAAATCTGGGCTCATCCGACTTAATTGAAAGCTTTGTAGTAATTTTAATATTGTCTTTGGCAGGACTGAAGGCGAACTGCAGGAAAGGCGCGTTCACCCCAAGCGTGATCTTGCTGTGACCATAAGGATAGAAAAGTATCTGTATGAATATCCTTTTCTTAGGGTCACGGATAACGGCAAGCTCATTTGAATAATAATTCAGCGAGCATCCCGAACGTCCTATCAGCATTGAGGCATCCTTAATAAAAGGAATGATGTGATTTGTTATCATCATCTTGAACCTGTTTGCATTTTCCGAATCAAGCTCCTCAAGGATTTCCGGTTTTGCGTTCTTCCTCGTTGTTAATAACGCGTCAGTGAGTTTTTCTATTTTTTTCTTTATTTTTAAATCCATGATCGTTTAAGTAGTTACTGGAAAAATTTCTTATCCGGATACAGAACATTTTTCATTGGAGTCTTATTATATAAGTTTAATTGAAAAAATTCTTTCCCGGAAATACCGTCTTTGCAAGCATTACCAAAAGATTATCCACTTGTCCGCCTTCAAGACCGTAATCATTAATTGACAGCAGCATCATAGTTTCAATATCAGGATTATAGCACATCATCGTATTATAGCCCGTGATACCTCCATTGTGTCCGATGAATCCGTCTGCATAAAGAAGTCCGAGTCCGTATTGAAAAAACGGCTTGATGCCCGTGGAAACAAATTTGAATCTCTCCTCCTGTGTCTGCTTTGATACAAGTGTGCCGTCGTATAATGCCTTCATATAAATTTTAAGATCACTGAAGTCTGAGATCATTCCGCCTGCAGCCCATGTTATTGATGGCTCCATTATTGTAACATTCACCTTATTGCCTGTAACTGTATCTGTCATGTATCCACTGGCATGATCTCCTGAAATGTCAGGTGCCGTTGGCAAATATGTATTCGTAAGACCGAGCGGCTTTATGATCCTTGAGTTAAGGTCGTCCTCAAGTTTATTCCCTGTAATTTTTTCAACCAACATTCCCAGTATGTTATAATTTCCGTTTGAATATTGCCATCCCTTACCGGGTTCAAAAGTCGGCGTCAGACTCATTGTAGCTTCATAGATCTCCTGCGGTGTGAATTTATTTGACCTGTAAAAATCAAAGCTTGCACCGATCAGAGGATCTGCAAGGTAGTCCGGGATCCCGCTTGTCATATCAAGCATCTGCCTGATCGTAATGTTTGCGCCGTTTGGATAGTTTGGATAATATTTCGCGAGGTTGTCATCAAGTCCGATCTTACTTTCATCCACAAGTTGCAGGATCAAAGTAGCGACAAAAGTTTTTGTAATGCTGCCTATCCTTATCTTATCAGTAAGGTTTCTGTCCTTATCTATTTGCAGGTCCGCCTTACCAACGGCATATTTATAAGTGAAGTCCGGGGTATAAATTTCAGCGGCTATACCCGGAAGCTTATTAGCCGTATAAAATGAATCAATTGCAGCCGTGAGCTTATTCTCAATATTGTTAATGTTCTTTTGCGCCTGGACATCCTGACTGCCCGTAAGGGTCAGTAAGCATATCAGGTGTAACACTATCGGATAGATGTGTAGATTATTTTTTTTCATTTGTATGGTTTTTAGATTGAGAATAAATTGTATCAGAAGTTTGTGTTACAGCAGTAGCCGGGAGAATGCAGCTTCATTTGATTATTCTTTTCTGATAAACTACCTTTAATAATTCTAATTTTAAAGATTATTAAGTCAATTTAACATTAAAAAATTATAAGACGCCCGCTATAGGTTTGTCAGGTGTATTGTTACCTTAATTAGTAATTAGTAATTAGTAATTAGTAATTAGTAATTAGTAATTAGTAATTGATAACTACTCTACCGGCAGTCCCGCCAGCTCAATTATCTTAAGCGCGTTGGTCGTTGGACAAGGTCCGTTATGGATCCTGTAGTCGAACAGCATTAGTCCGTCTTTTACTTCTTCACGGAAATGATAGTTGGTGATGGCGGGGATTTCCTTCTCAAGGTTCACAAGCTCAAGATCGTGCGTGGTGACAAATCCTGTCGCATCCAATTGAGCAAGCTTTTTTATATAAGCCCGGCTGCCTGTAAGCCGTTCTTTGTTGTTTGTTCCTTTGAATATCTCATCGATAAGAAAAAATTTCTCGAGTCCGTTATTGTTATCAAATTCATCCAGAAGCTGCTTTAGTCTTCTCACCTCGGCATAGAAATATGATATGCCGTCAATGACAGAATCCGTAACTTTTATACACGTGAACAATTCAAATAATGACGTCTTCAGATATTCCGCGTTTACCGGAGCGCCGCTGTATGCAAGGCAAAGGTTAACTCCGACAGTTCGGAGAAATGTACTTTTACCTGACATATTAGAGCCCGTTATTATTCCGATCTCATTCTTATTCTTGAATGCAAAATCATTTGATATCTTAGCCCGCCGCTTAAGTAATGGATGAGCGATGCCTTTTGTTTCGAAAATATTCCGTGTGCTTGTTTCAAATACAGGATATACATAATCCGGATTGAGATATGAAAAATTTGAAAGCGAGATATAACATTCGAGCTCATTGAACCTGCTGAGCCACTGAGGTATATTTTTTTCGATCTCTGATTTGATCTCCACTAATTTATTGCTGTAAAAAATATCATAGGGAAAAACAATGTTCACTATTATTCTTATGACGGGATTTTCACGAACCAAAAGCGCTGATATTACTTTCTGCAGTTTTCTTAGCTGATTTGCAGCTCTGTTGTTTTCATTTTTAAACACAGACATAAACTCTTTCAGCGCAGGTTTCTTCTCAAAAGAAAATTTGTCTATGTAAAGTATAAGCGCTGTGAATTTTTTCAGATGGGTTTCAAGTTCGACGGCGTCTTCAAACAGCTTGTTTATTTTTTTCTGATGCATTGAATAAATAAAGAAGTACGCGATCAGTACAGCAAGCCATAATGAACCTGTGGTACCAATCGTTCCGAGAATGAATAATATTACATAACAGACTATAAGCAGTCCGGCTGCGGGAAACAGCCATTTAGGAAGAGCTTCTGTTGAGGATGAAGTTATCCATTCAAGTATCTTTGAGCATTCGAGAAATTTTTTGGAGATGAGGTTTGCCCTGAGAATGAATTTATCTCTAAACAGCGAATATCCGGAAAGCTCTTTGACAATTTGCTGACGGTTTATTATTTCAGAAGCATCAGGTGTAAAATTTGAGATCCATTTTCTCAGAAGAAGGCTTCCTTCAATTGAAACCGAAGTATCGCTCAGATGATGAAGTGAATTTTCACCGAAGAGATCCAGATCCTTTTCCGTGAATTCATCGCCTGAAAGAGTATTGACGACCGGTTTGGGTATTTTTTCCCATTCAACATTCATCCGCGCAAGATTAGCTTCCTTGATCTTCAGATAAGTGTGGCATCTTTTAATTCCGAACAATAATTTATTATGCAGATGAACAGTTATCCCGAAAGCCATCAGAGATACCAACGACACCACCCATCCTGTTTCTTTTGACATCAGGAACGCCGCAGTGCTGAGAAGCACACCGGCAATAAAAACCATCAGACGGTAAAAAGAAAATTTGTTGTTTCGTTTATTAAGGAAAGCGATTCTGTCATTAAGGCGGGATATTATTTTTTCAATACTGAGAAGACGCCGGTCATATAAATTCATTATTCTAATTAAGATTTTTCTCTGTGTCCATTAAAGACTTTATCAGTATGGTTTCCTTCTCCCCTATCTGCTGTCTCCACATTGCATAATAAAGACCTTTGATCTCAAGAAGCTCATTATGTTTTCCGGATTCGATGATGTGACCTCTTTCCAATACATAAATTATATCGGCATGCATTATCGTGGAAAGACGGTGCGCGATCATTATGGTAATATGATTTCCTCCGGTGGAAATTTCCCTGATGGTTTTATTAATGCCTTCTTCGGTGATCGAGTCAAGAGCTGAAGTTGCTTCATCAAAGATCATAAGATTTGGTTTTCTCAGAAGAGCTCTTGCGATCGACAGCCGCTGTTTTTCACCACCGGAAACTTTGACACCGCCTTCACCAATGACAGTATCGAGTCCTTTATCAGCGCGTTCGAGAAGTGTCTGACAGGCAGCTTTATTGAGAACTTCATAACACTCATCATCAGTCGCTTTCGGATTTACAAAGAGCAGATTTTCACGGATGGTTCCGGAAAACAATTGCGTATCCTGTGAAACGAAACCGATCTGTTCTCTCAGCGAATCCAGATCAACCTTATCGAAAGCAACATCATTATAGAGTATCTCTCCTTCAAGCGGACGGTAAAGTCCGAGCAGCAACTTTACAAGAGTCGTTTTGCCAGAGCCGGAAGGACCGACGAAGGCGACAGTATTTCCGATCGAAGTATGAAAGGAAATATCCGTTAACGCATTGGAGGAAGCTGTCCTGTGCTTGAAAGTAATATTGCTGAATTCGAGAGTTTGTATGCTGCTGATGTTTACGGGATTTACAGGTTTCGGATCAAGCGGAGTATTCATTATATCCTTAAATTTTCCGAGAGATACCTCAGCTTCACGATAAATATTTATTATGTTCCCGAGTTCCTGCAAAGGACCGAAAATATAAAATGAATAAATGAAAAGTGTGAAGAACTGTCCGGTTGTTATTGCCTGTGTAAAAATGAGATACATCATAAGAAGAAGTATGCCCGTTCGAAGCAGATTGATAATCGTGCCCTGAATAAAACTGAGACTTCGTACATATTTAACTTTCTGTAATTCAAGACCAAGAATTTTTTCGGTCGTTGTGTTCAGATGCTTGATCTCCTGATCGGCAAGTCCTAGTGATTTCACAAGTTCGATATTGCGCAGAGATTCGGTAGTAGAACCCGCGAGCGCGGTAGTTTCAGCAACTATGGTTATTTGTATTGTTTTAATTTTTCTTCCGAGAGTCGTGCTCAGCCAGCCTATAATTGGTATAGCGCAAAGATAGACGGGCGCGATTATCCAGTGAACTGAAAGTGCATAAATTCCGACAAAGATAATTCCAACAATTGAAGTAAACAGTATACTAACCCCGGCTGAGATTAATCTCTCAGAATCCGTTCTGACCTTCTGTAAGATACCAAGTGTCTGACCGCTTCTCTGGTCTTCAAAAACAGAGTAAGGAAGCTTGAGTGAATGCTCAATGCCATCTGCATAAATTTGCGCGCCGAGCCGCTGGGTAATGACATTGATGTAATAGTCCTGAAAATTTTTTGCAATTCTGGAAACGAGCGCTGCGCCCACTGCAAGCATAAGAAGAAATCCCACACCCTTGAAAAATTCAGATGTAGTATATTCACTGAACTTCGTTGCGTAATCATCGATGACGTGTCTGAATATAGCAGGATCAAGAAGCGAGAAAACCTGATTGATAGCGGCAAGAACTAATGCAAGGATAACAAGATGTTTATAATTTTTGAGGTAGTTATAGAGTAGTTTCATATTTGCAAAATTACCTTCTTCTATTGTGTAATTCAATTTAGAATTTTCCACACCACACACATATCCGGAATTTCCGCAATCAAAAAACCCGTCAGGTTATAGCTGACGGGTTTTGAAGAGAAGAATATTATTCTTGTCTCAATAATATCAATTTTCTTGTTTGGGCAAAATCTCCTTGCTGCTAGCGGTAAGAATAAAATCCGCTTGTAAATCCTTCTGTATTGTCTATAATCCGGCATAGATCTCCACCGGATTATTTACGGAAATAGTTTGGATAATTTATCACGGCGTAATCACCGACACAAAGTTAGTCGAATTATTAAATGTCAGCAACAGATCGGATGAGTCAACAAAATCATCACCTGTAACATCAGTCACTACATATCCCGAAACAAAGTTAGCAGCATCATTAAAAATATCAATAAGATCACTCACATCCACAGAGCCATCCTGATTTACATCGCCGCTGTAAAGTGCATACACTGTATCTCCCTGATCGATAATCTGTTTCATGTTATTTCCAAATGCCTGTGATGCAGAAGTGTAGAAGTTGTAAGTCATATTCGTGGAATAAGCAACCGGGAATTTACTCCATGTCTCAATGGAATTTCTGTGTTTGATCACAATATAATATGATCCGCCTAACTGGGGATTATTAAAAACAGGATGGCTGACTCCATTATTCCACACAAATGTTTTAGAAGAATCCGCTGTAAGGTATGGAGCCTGAGGATATTTTAAATAGTAAGTGACAGTATCTCCCGACATCTGCAGAGATGAAGAATTGAAATTCATTGCTCCGGAGGATCTCCCTTCAATAAACATTCCGACAGTGACGGATGAATATTCTATAAAATGTTTAGTGGTGTCAGTAATGTTTACACCTAAATCATTGTCAAACACGACAATGCTTGTGGAAAAGCCAGGCACCACGGAGCTTTTCCATCTAAGGTTAGGAATTTCAGAGGAAAAATTGGAAGCTGTAGTCTTCAAGCTCATCCTATAAATCCGAGTACCGGGCGAAAGATTGCTCACGTATATCCCTCTACAACGAGGCACTTCACCAAGTATTTTTAAGTGGGTTGTTCCCATACCATCGTTTCTAGCTTCTGTAGGCACGTTTTGGCTAGTTATACATGCAGGTAAATCTGAAATCAAATTTCCTTCACTATCAGAAACTTTAGTGTAACTCATAGTTCCACCGTTCGCAAATGAAGTATTAATGAGAATGAAATGTTGACTCAAGCAATATTCGATTGCACCACTACTGAATTTCTTTAGGTAGATATCAAACTGCAACTCATTCGGGCTAACGTATGTAAAATTTTTGGCTTTTAACTCATAGTCCTTAATATGATCCATTGAAAACCAGACGTCATTGATATCAGAACCATAGTTTTCAGACCATAATGCATAATAATTTTTTGACAATGAAGCCGAGTAGCCTGCCTTAGGTCCAATGATAAGATTTGATGATGAATCATTTAACATTGTATATCTCCAAAACCAAAATTTGTCTACTATCACTTCTATAAATCCGCCTCCTGACTCCTTTGACCATGAGATAAAATGTTCCTGCGAATTTCTTTTTGTAACTATATCAGGTCTGGAGCATATTCCTGCTCCCTGCTGCATATATCCTGAACTAAAGTTTGTTCCTGAGTTTGTAGTCTTAAAATACTGCACATTATGATTTGCACCTGATATCTCTGTATTAACAATTAAAAGTTCTGTACTTAATCCACTGCTTGAGATATATGCATATGATCTAAGATCCGCAGTTGGTTGAAGACCTGCCACAAAGCTACTCGATAAAAGGAAGTTACTGACAGAAGACTTGTATAAATTTATCAATGCACGGTTAGAACCTGCATTGGATTCTGTAAACATGACACTCTCCGTACCAGTAGTAGCATCATCGTAATATGCAAGGTCCGTAAAATGGCCCGCCGAAGATACTGGGTAAAAATAAGTGAAAAGCAATGCTTTTGGTCTATAACTGATAGACGGTGAATAGGTATAAGGGCTAAGAATTTGTGCAACTTTAGTACACGATCTTCTGCCTGTTATACCTGCACTATCGAGTATGGAAGAGATGTAAACGTAAGCGCTTCCGGTGTATACCGCATTGTCAGATGTAATTCTTGGCCGGAAATATTTATTCGTACTTACATCGCCCGGCCAAGAAAGATTAAAAAATGAAGTAAAACCTGTGGGGAATATTCTTGTTACTGACATTTTAATAAAATATTTATTTGTACTTTGGTTTCTTACTCCGTATACTACATATAAATATTTTTCTCCCGGATTATTTTCAATAATTTCGCAATCAATTTCATCGTAAGAAATTAATTCGTTTAAAGGTAAACCATACTTTAAATAGAGATTCCAGTTTAAACCATTATCCGAGTAATAGATAAGAATTGAATCTCTGACAAATACATCGTGATATCCATGGGTTACAGCCCATATCCTTCCAAGGTTTGCACCTCTTTGTTCGGAAGCCGTTGCATATCCACGAACCCTCCCTACGGTTCTGACCTTGGTAACCATACTTGTATTTGTCCAATCCATTTGCTCATTTTCCTCAATAGTTTTTATTTGAACCGGATCAACTCCTTTTTCAGAGACTGTACCTGCAAGCTTGTCAATTTCAAACTGAAGCTTTTCTATTTCCGAAACATTACCGGATTTTTTTGCTTCCCATTGCTTGTTCTGTAAGGATAAAATTTCTGGAGTAATTTCTGTTTGCTCAACTGACGTTACACCTTCAGGTATAGCGGTACTCAAATCAACCTGCCTATCTTTGTAATCCGTTTGCGCTATAAGGCCAATTACAAAAATAAAACTTTGAATGGATGTCAGAGTAATTTTTAGAAACGTTTTCATGGTTAATATTATTTGAATTTTAAAAAATATTGTTGAGTTGAATTTTATTCGTTCCGGACTTTTACCCTCTGCATGATTGAACATTCAGAGGGCTTATCGGTCCGCCCTGAGTGATTGTGGGAATTCTTTCAGATTAAGATTTAAACTTTTGTAAGGGTGTTACTTATGTTCACTCAGAGAATTTTCGTAACCATTACAAACTACTTTTTTATATCTCAGAGTGCAAAGAAACTTTTTGTTAAATATAAACAACTTTATCCTCCTTTTTATCTGGAAGGTTCAGAATAAAGTTGTTTTTTGAGCAAAATATCATAATATTAATCCTCGAAATCTAAACAATATTTCAATTGCTTGAAAATGGAATTATGCAAGGAATTGTAGAATGAATATAATTTTGGT
>JAWXBH010000123.1:0-6723 GCA_034439935.1 bacterium | reverse complement strand
TTTTAAAGCTGTAAGTGCTTATGGAAATAATCTGTATCTGGATAATATTTGTAAAGTAAACGGTACTACAGGAATTTCAAATTTGAATCTTGAAATTCCGGACAAATATTCTTTATCACAGAATTATCCTAATCCATTTAATCCAACTACAAAAATAAATTTCTCTGTTCCTGTAAATAGTTTAGTGAAATTGAAAATTTATGATGTCCTCGGAAAGGAAGTTATGACACTAATTAACGAGCAGAAGCAAGCAGGAAATTATGCAGCTGAATTCAATGGAGCAAATCTTTCAAGCGGAATATATTTCTTCAGGATGGAAGCGGGTGAGTTTGTTGATGTGAAGAGAATGGTGTTGGTCAAGTAACGATTTGGGAATTGGAATTTCGGATTTAGGATTTAAATGATTTTAGATTTTTGATTTTAGATTTTAGATTTTTGATTTACGATTTTAGATTTATTTTAATCAGCATTTATTTGATCAATAACAATAATGTAATTTTTGAAAAAAAGTATTTACCACAACAATAAAATGAAGAAGTCCACTTATTTATGAAATCTATTAAACTGACTAATTTGTGATGTTTATTATTTAAAGAAAAACAAATATGAAAAAATTAATTTTAGTTATTCTTTTCCGGATGGAAAATTTGAACAGCGAAAAAGTTCAGAAATATTTTAAAGATCAGACAAATTTTACCGGCAATTATATGAAAAATCTGAAATATACAGATGAAATAATCACTAACTAATTCATTAACTTAAAAAAAAAGGAGTCAAAAATGAAACACTTGCTATTCACAATCATAATTGCTTTTGCAATTACAACTTGTTCTTATTCACAGGGAACAAACAATATTCTCGAAAGAATCAAAAGAGTTAAAGAGCAAAACTCCAAAAACTTTCCGCACCAAATTAACTTTCCCGAAAACAAGCATGAAAACAAGAAAGAGTCCGTACTAGCCGGATTGCAAACACAAAACACACCTGATAATCCAAGCACACCGGTAACTCAGCAATGGGCAGCAAAATACGGGAGTATTTACTCGGATTTTGCAAGAGCAATCGCTCCTGACAACTCCGGAAATGTTTATGTAACCGGCTCGGATTACAGCAGCGTTGGATTACAGCAGCGTTGATGGTGTAATGACAGTAACTATAAAATACAATTCTTCAGGCGATTCTGTCTGGGTTGCCAGACGTCCAACTTCCAGTCCTGCATCAATTGCAATTGACAACTTAGGAAATGTCTATGTTACAGGTGGTGCATTTGAAATCGCCGGAAATTTTAATTTTCTGACAATAAAGTACAACTCTAACGGAGTTTTTCAGTGGGAGCATATCTATAGTGGAGCTGGTAATTTGTTAGATTTTTCTTTTGCACTCAGTCTCGATGCTGCCGGAAATATTTATGTAACCGGAATTAGCAGGGATGTAGGTTATGACTATGTAACTATCAAATACAATCCATCCGGAGATCAAGTATGGCTGAACAAATACAACGCACCTAATAATATTGATACTTTTGAGCAGGTAGATATTGAAGTTGATGCAGCAAATAATGTTTATATACTAAATACTCTTTACATAGATGATGATAATATTCATTTCATTACAATCAAACTAAATTCAGCAGGAGTTCAGCAATGGGTTGCAATAGACGATGAATTTGGAATAGCTAAAAAAATGGCATTGGACAATTCAGGAAATGTGTTTGTCAGCGGTGGAGTACTTGATAGTACATTTGACTATGTATTTGCAACAATAAAATATAACTCATCCGGAGTTAAGCAATGGATTAGTGTATATCCCGGAAGCTCTGACGGAGTGTCTGGGATTGAAACAAATTTTAGCGGTGATATTTTTGTAACCGGAGCAGCAGCGGCGGATGATCCAAATGATTTTACTGATTATGTTACCATAAAATATAATACAACCGGAGCCTCACTTTGGGTAGCAAAATACAGCGGAATAATTCATTCCGGAGATTTTGCTTCTGCTCTTGCTCTGGATAATTCCGGAGATGTCTATGTAACCGGGATAAGCTCCAGTTCAAATGATTTATACTTTGAGTTTACAACTGTAAAATACAGTTCATCCGGAGTACAGAAGTGGGTTGCAAGATATGCCAATTCGACAACCGCAAATAGCATTGCTCATATAATTGCTGTTGATGATTTGAATAATGTATTCGTAGCAGGCTATAGCAACAATGTTACGACTTACCAGGACTTTGCAACAGTTAAATATATACAGGACAGTCCGTTGCCGGTCGAGCTTGCTTCATTCACTTCAGCAGTAAACAATAACGATGTAATATTAAACTGGTCAACAGCTACTGAAGAAAATAATTCAGGCTTTGATATTGAAAGGTCGTCAATAGTAAATAATGAATGGACAAAGATTGGCTTTGTTGAAGGAAATGGAACGAGTGCTAATCAAAGCAGTTATTCATTTCATGACAGATATCTGAATACAGGAAGATACAACTACAGGTTAAAACAAATTGATTTCAACGGAAATTTTGAATACTTCAATCTTGGCAGCGAAGTATCAATCGGGATTCCCGATAAATTTAAGTTATCACAAAATTATCCTAATCCATTTAATCCGACTACAAAGATAAATTTCTCTGTTCCTGTAAATAGTTTAGTGAAATTGAAAATTTATAATGTTCTTGGAAAGGAAGTTATGACACTCATTAACGAACAGAAGCAAGCAGGAAATTATGCAGCTGAATTCAACGGAGCAAATCTGTCAAGCGGAATATATTTCTTCAGGATGGAAGCGGGAGAGTTTGTTGATGTGAAGAGGATGATGCTGATCAAGTAAGGAACAAAAACTTAGTTTAGTTAAAGCCACAACAAACTCTTTCCTGAATATAGGGTAGGATGTTGGGGTTTCTTATTGATCACACTTTACCATAATGTCCATTTCGAGTTAAGGTAATGAAGAATATATTTCCACTTTGGCTGTAAAGCGTCAATTATCAATTATTAATTATCAATGATCAATTATCAATGTTCAATTATTAATGATTTCCGGAAAGGCAGACCTTACACTTTGTCATTCTACGGACGCAGCGAAGCGGAGTAAAGTGAAGAATGACAAATAAGTAACTTTCAACTTTTAACTTTTAACTTTTAACTTTTAACTTTTTCTTATTAGTTTTTAAATTCAAAACATCTTATTTTAAATGAATTACTTTTTCACAAATCAAAAACCAAAGGGAAATTAAATGAAGCTTTCTTACATGCTCCTTACAGTAATTATTACTGTAGCTTTAGCAATTAACTTTTCATCCGTTGTAACCGAAGCAAATACTTCGGCGTCACAAGGTCTTCCGCAGCTCACTGTTGTTCCGAATGTAAACCTGAATACAGCCGCAACCGGATCATTTCTCGGACCGCTTGCAAACTCGCAAAGAACTTATCAGCTACTTATAGATGACAGTCAGCTTCTTGGAATTGTCGGACAGGATCTTCAGGGATTAAGCTGGAGAATTCCGACTTCAGCAACTACCAACTGGCCATTGTCAGATGTGACTTATTCTGCTTATGATATTTATATCAGCGGATGTGTTGACCCGGTCAACAGAAGTCTCACCTTTGCCAACAACATTGTCGGTCCGCAGACTCAGGTCAGATCAGGTTCATTGACCATTCTTGCAAATAGCTATACATTCGGAAATAATCCAAACACATTCGGAACCGAGATCACCTTTAATGCACCGTATCATTATTCTGGCGGTAATCTTCTTATTGAAATCCGTCACGCCGGATTTACAGGAACATCAAGAGCGCTCGAAGCAACAACAACTTCTACCACTGGTTACGGAACATTATTCAGCGGTTGCTGGACCGGAAGTTATACCGGCACGGCAGGTGTACAGGGAAATTTTTCAACTTTAAGATTATCTTCGGAATTTCTCGAGCCATATCTCCAGCTTGGCTCATTAATTGAAGGTCTATATAATGCGAATACAAATCTTATGGTAAAAGATACCGCAAGAGTTTACCTCAGGAATAATTCCGCACCTTACGCTGTGATCGATTCTTCAAAATCAGTTCTCGATTCACTTGGCAAAGGCGGATTCACTTTTCTGAACGCATCAAACGGCGTAAACTACTATGCAGTGGTAACTCAAAGAAATTCGATCAGCACCTGGAGCTCTGATCCACTTTCATTTACAGGAAACTTTCTTGCTTACAATTACACAACTTCCGATACGATGGCGTTTGGTAACAATATGAAGCTTAAAGGTTCAAGATGGACAAACTTTTCCGGCGATATAGACAGGGACGGAACCGTAGATGTGTCTGACATTGTAATTACAAACAACGACGCGGCAAACTTTGCCTCGGGGTACATTGTCAGTGATGTCAATGGGGATGAATTTACCGACGTTTCTGACATAGTGATCGTTTATAACAATGCTGCTAATTTTGTTCAGGAGATCACTCCATAAAGTTTTTGTAAATATTTTTGTAATCCATATTCCAATTACTAAAAGCCGGACCCCATCACGGATTCCGGCTTTTTATTTCAAGCAAAAAACATTAAACAATAGTTAAGATGTTAAAACCTGAATTAAGAAATCCATCAATAAGAATAATCACAATATTACTTCTGCTGGTAATTGCCGGATTCGGCTACCGGTCTGAATTAATTAGTGATCCATTTGATCATAATGCGATTCAACAGCCGCTGCGGAATGATCTGCCGGGAATTTCAAATTTCAGGATATTCCCTTCATCATTATTACAGGTAGAAACATCCGCTTTCACAAAGCCAACCAACTCAAATTTTATTGCTGCAACAGCCATCACGAATTTTTACGCGGGCGGTTATACAACAGGATTTTATCTTTCAACAAATAACGGACTGAACTGGACAGGCACCGATCACATTGTTGACGCGCTCGGGAATACTGTTGTCACAGTTGGAGATCCGACTTTACTCATATCACCCGCAGGAAATATAATCATTCCATACATTGCGCTGCCTCCTTCAGGCGGATCGGATCTCAAAGTCGGAGTACGGTATTCAGTTAATAACGGAATTAACTGGTCACCTTTGGTTTACATTCCGAAAGTTGATACAGCGGACAAGCCCATCTCGGCAATAGACAACTCATCAACGAGTCCGTATTATGGCAGAAGCTATATTGCTTATGGTGAGTTAACTTTCAATCAGCAGCAGTTGAAGGGTTTGAATCTGTCATATTCAACAAATGGCGGAGTGAGCTGGGATACATCAAGGAGAATAACAATTTCCAATCCTGATTACAGACACAGGATCACAGCAGATATTACAACAAACACAGCAGGAAATTTATATGTAAGCTGGTATACAAACCGTTCATACATAGGTCTGGCAAAGTCAACCAATGGCGGGGTAAGCTGGGCTATAAACAATGATACAGCATTGAGCACTACTCTTGGAAAATATTCTCTGGTTAATAATGGTGAAGTTTATCTGCAAAGTCTGCCGGGAATGAAAACTGACAACACAGGCGGGGCTTACGACGGTTCACTCTACATTGTAAATCTGCAGAGCGGTAGCGACAGTATTGATCTTATGCTGCACAGATCGACAAATGACGGTTCAAGCTGGAGGAACACTATTGTGAATCAGGACAATACGGGACTTGTAAAGTTTCAGGTTATGCCCGCAATGAATGTAGACAAGTACGGAGGGATAAATGTATTTTATTATGACGCGAGAAATTCATCTGCCAATGATTCATTTGAAGTTTATCTGTCCCGTTCGGTTGACGGCGGTATCACATTTGAAGACACAAAGATCTCCGATCATAAGATCAGATTTTCGCAGCCGCCTGTTTTCCTGTTTGATGTAGAAGGATACATAGGATCTTACATCGGAGTCAGTGAAGGAAATGAGAAGCTCATTCCGGTATGGTATGATAATTCATCCGGAACGTATCAGGCATGGACAGCCAATTTAAGTTTGTTGCCTGAGTATGAGGTAACAGTTATTCCCGAAGGATTTTATGATGCGTCAACCGGAAAGCTCCGGATGAAGGATACTGCAAAGGTATATTTAAGAAGTTCATTGCCGCCTTATGCTATAGTTGATTCCGCGAAGGGTACTATAGATTCGGTCTCGTTTAAACTTAACCTTAAGTTTCATTCAAACCTCCAGTCAGGGAATTACTATCTGGAAATTCAACACAGGAATACAATAGAAACATGGAACGCATCTCCGGTAAATTATACATTCGGATCAAAGGTTATTTATGATTTTACAGGGACAGACTCATCTGCATTCGGGAATAATCTGAAGCTTACAGGCGGCGGCTGGGCTATGTTCAGCGGAGATGTGAATAAGGACGGAATAGTTGATGTAAAGGATCTGATAAATATTTACAATGCGGGAGTGAACTTTCTATCGGGCTATTATCCTGAGGACTGTAACGGAGATTCTTTTGTGGATGTATCTGACATTGTAATCGCGTATAACAATTCGGTTAATTTCGTGAGCATGATCAGACCGTAGGGGGAGAGATAAGACCCAAGACGAGAGATTTTACCACTAAGGCTCAATGACAGAAGATTTGATTTTAATTGTATCATCATTGAACAATGAACAATGAACAATGAACATTGAACAATGAACAATGAACAATGAACAATGAACAATGAACAATGAACAATGAACAATGAACAATGAACAATGAACAATGAACAATGAACAATGAACAAT
>JAWXBH010000122.1:0-15410 GCA_034439935.1 bacterium | reverse complement strand
CCAAAAGTTGAAGAAGCGCCTAAGGCAGAAGATAAACCAAAAGTTGAAGAAGCGCCTAAGGCAGAAGATACACCGGATCCATCAGGTACCACCGAAGCATCAGGTGAGCAAAAAGCTGAATAATAGTTTTATATAAACATATTCAATTCAATATTCTTTAATTAAAAAAGGAGCTCCCCAAATGAAAGAATTTATTGAATTCATTGCTAAACACCTAGTAGATAATCCTGAAGCCGTAAGGGTTGAAGAGGTCATCGAAGAGGAGAATAAAGTAAAATTTATTCTTCATGTAGAAGACAGCGAGACCGGCAAAGTCATCGGAAAGATGGGAAGGACAGCCAAGGCTATAAGGACACTACTTTCAGCCGTTGCATCAAAGCAGGGCAAGAAAGCTTTTATGGAAATACCTGATAAGATAAAAAAAGAAAACTGATCATTTTAAATCTTGTTAGAGTATAAAAATTTTATAACTATCGGTAAGATAACCAAGCCGATCGGTATAAAAGGTAATTTAAAAATCATTTCACTTACTGATTTTCCTGAACGGTTTGAAAAACTCAAGGCAGTAATATTATATAGTGAGAAGGATGGGCAGTTCTTTTTTAATATTAAAAAAGACAGCTTTGATTTTGATGTTACCGCTGCAAAGGTTTATGACAAGTATGTCAACATTAAGCTTGACGGATTTGACAGCATTGAAAGCACGCAGCCGCTGATAAATATGATGCTGATGATAGATGAGAAGAATAGGATGAAGCTTGAAGAAGGAAGTTATTATTATTATGAGATGGTTGGATGTGATGTTTATAGTAAGGAAGAGTTGATAGGAAAAGTTATTTCAATTGTGAATTACGGAAGTGGTGATCTGTTTAATGTTGAATACCGGGGGAAGGAAATTCTTATTCCCTTTCGTGACGAGTTCATAAGGAAAATTGATCTGAAAAACAGAAGGATCGACACTGAGCTTATTGAAGGATTTTTAGATTAGTAAAGTAATTCATGAGATTCGATATAATAAGCGCCAATACAAATATTCTCGAAAGTTCTTTAAAACATGGTTTGGTTTCAAGAGCAATAGCCAAAGGAATTGTTGAAGTTCATATTCACAATCTCCGGGATTATGCTGACGGAAGCTATAAGCAGATAGATGATTCACCTTACGGCGGCGGGACGGGAATGATACTCAAACCCGAACCTGTCTTCCGGGTAGTAAAAGAGCTGAAAGCAAAGTTTGAATATGATGAGATAATTTATTTCTCGCCTCAGGGAACAAAGTTGAAACAGGGAAGGGCAAACGAATTTTCAATGAAGAACAATCTCATGCTGATCTGCGGACACTATAAGGGAATAGACGAACGTGTGATAAAAAAATTAGTAACAAAGGAAATATCGATCGGAGATTATGTATTATCATGCGGAGACATCGCAGCTTATGTGTTCATTGACGCGGTATCGAGACTTATACCGGGAGTTCTAGGAGACGGTGAATCCGCGATCACGGATTCATTTCAGGTTGAGACAGGATTTGATCATCCGCAGTACACAAGACCTGAAGTTTACGAGAAGATGAAAGTACCTAAAGTCCTGTTATCAGGAAATCATAAAGAGATAAACCTCTGGAGAGAAAAAAAAGCTAAAGCAAAATATAAGAAAATTTTAAAAATAAATAAGAATTAAAAAGCCAAGGAGATAAGGAGGCATCACATCATGAATCAAAAAATAAATTTAGTGACGGCGGGGCAGATCAGAAACGATATTCCTCAGTTTCACGTAGGTGACACAATCGGTGTATCGGTAAATGTTTTTGAAGGTGACAAGGAAAGAATACAGATTTTCAAAGGTATTGTAATGGGAATTAAGGGCGGTGGGATCAACAGGACATTTCGTGTCCGGAAGATCTCTAACGGTGTGGGTGTTGAAAGAATTTTTCCCATAAACTCGCCGAGGATCGCTAAGATCGAAATTATGAAAGAAGGAAGTGTCCGAAGAGCAAAGCTTTACTATTTGAGAGGATTGACCGGTAAAGCCGCTACAAAGATCAAAGAGAAAAAGAAAAAAGCTCCTGTGGCTGATTCTACCATTTCGGATAAAGATGTTAAAGCATCCAATGGCAGCACTAAGACCAAAGCTCTGAAGGAAGAAGCTGTTTCATAAAAAATATAAACTTAAGATTAAGGAAAATTTTAACCGTCAGCTTCAACTGACGGTTTTTTTATAATTTGATGAAAGATAAAAAAGTTTTTGTATCGATCGCAGGGAATATCGGCTCGGGAAAATCTTCACTGACCCACTTGATCTCTGAGCATATGAACTGGAAGCCGTATTATGAAAAAGTTAACAACAATCCTTACCTTAAAGATTTTTATGCAGACATGAACCGGTGGTCATTTAACCTTCAGGTATATTTTCTCTCGCACCGTTTTAAAACTCACAAAGAAATTTTAAAAAAGAAAACATCGGTCATACAGGACAGAAGCATTTATGAGGACGTGGAAATTTTTGCGAAGAACCTGCATAAGCTTGGGAAAATGAAACGAAGGGATTATGATAATTACAAAAAGCTTTTCAGGGAAATGACATACTTCCTTCAGCCGCCTGATCTGCTTATCTATCTGAGGTCAAGCCTTCCGAAGCTTGTAAAGCAGATAAAGCTCAGGGGCAGAGACTTTGAAAAAAATATTGATGTTAGCTATCTTGAAAGACTGAATGAAAGCTATGAAGAGTGGATACAAAATTACAAGCATGGAAAATGTCTGATACTTGAAGCCGAAAACCTGGATTTTGTAAACAGAAAAAGTGACTTCAAAAATGTCGTAAAATTAATGAACCAAAACCTAAATCAGTAATGCAGGAAATGGATTTTGATAATTTAAAACTGCCGAAGTGTAAAAATTTTACCGGCTACAAGCCCTGCCTCTCCTATAAGAACTGCCTCGAGAACGGCTGCCAGATGGATAACTCACATACCCATACCGGTAAAAAGATATTAATAATTTCCCTCGATGCCCTTGGCAATGTTCTCCTGAATACTTCCATACTGACTGCACTTAAAAAAAAGTATCCGGAAAGCACTGTTTACTGGATCACCATGAAAAGCGCGAAGGCGATTCTTGAAAATAATAAGTTTATCGACCATGTCCTTGCCTGGGATGATGAAGAAAGAATGATAGTAATGAATATGGATTTTGATGTGATGATGAATTCGGATAAATCATTTTATGCCTGTGCATTCGCAAACGAAGTGAAAGCAAAGGAGAAGTTTGGATTTCTTATGAACGATGACCGGCAGATCATTCCGGCAAACAGGGAAGCAATGTACAATTATCGAATGGGTATTGATGATCAGCTTAAGTTCAGAGATAATCAGAAATCCGGCAGTCAGATAATTCAGGAGACATTCGCATTGGAATACAAACGGGATGAATACGTTTTTGATTTTACGCAGACAGAGCTCGACTTTATAAATAATTACAAGCAGCAGATAAAATATGACAGGAAAAAAATATATGTAGGCTTTAACACAGGCTGTTCAAATCTTTTTCCGAATAAGAAAATGACCATCGATCAGCATATTGAATTAATAAATGATCTCGCGAAGTATGATGATTTCAGAGTGGTCTTGCTTGGTGGCAAGGAAGACACGGAAAGGAACCTGAAGATATATGAGAGTCTGCCAAAGAAAGTTCAGCAAGATATAATTTACACACCAACAAATTCCGGGATCCGTAGCGGAGCGGGATTTATGAGCATCTGCGATATTGTCATTACCGGTGATAGCTTCGGAATGCATCTGGCTATTGCACTGAAAAAATATGTGATCGCCTGGTTTGGATTGTCCTGCTGGAGTGAAATAGATCTTTATGATAATGGTGAAAAGCTGATACCTGAAGGGCTTGAATGCTCGCCATGCTGGAAAAAAGTATGTCCTTACAACCTGGAATGCATTCAGATGATCGATCTTAAAAAAATTACAGAACTTGTAAAAAAATTTGCTTTAGTAAATCCTATAACACGCCAGAATAACTAACTCACTCCTCTGCTTTTTTTTCTGAATCAGGGGTATCTTTTTTATCTTTGTCATCTTTTTCACCAAAAAATTTTCCCGCGAAATCATTACTGTACTTCCCGACAGAAGTAATTATATAAATTGCAACTATTACTACAACTGCAATTGAAGCGATTATCCATATTGCTGTTTCCATAAGTGCTGATTTTACTAAATATTTCTGGATTTAAATAACGTCCTGTCCCTGTAAACTCTGATCCTCTTTGCACTCGAGATTGCGTTTATTCTTTCTTCGGCAATTTTCCTCGATGCAACTTCAGTTGGCACGTTCTCTTTTTTTGAAATTTCGATTATTTTTTTCAGAATGTCATAGATACCTGATGCCTGATTAAGCGCTCTTTCCCTGTTGTAACCTTCCAGCTCATTATAAACATTTATTAAACCGCCGGCGTTGATCACATAGTCAGGTGCATATAATATTCCTTTATCCTTAAGCATTTTACCGTGCTTCTCTTCGTCACCAAGCTGGTTGTTTGCGGCTCCGGCGACAATTTTTACTTTAAGCTTTGGAATCGTCTCATCATTGATGATTCCGCCGAGAGCAGCAGGTGAGAACACATCAGCTTCCATTGTAAAGGCTTCGTCCTGTGAAACAATTTTAGCGTTACAATCTTCAACAATGGCTTTTAATTTATCTTCATACAGATCATTTACAAAGAGGATCGCGCCTTCCTTGTGAAGATATTTACATAAATGCTTGCCTACGTTTCCGCCGGCACCCTGTATCACAATTTTTTTATCCTTAACCGAATCACTTCCGAACACTTCATTCACACATGCTTTAATGCCGACATAAGTTCCGTAAGCTGTAACGGGTGACGGATCGCCGCTACCGCCAACCTCGATTGGAACACCGGTCACGTGACGTGTTTCCATCATTATATATTCCATATCTTTGATGCTTGTTCCGACATCTTCGGCAGTAATGTATCTTCCGGACAGCCCTTCAACAAATCTTCCGAAAGCCCTGAATAAAGCTTCGGTCTTTTGAGTTCTGGAATCACCGATGATGACCGCTTTACCGCCGCCAAGATTCAAACCTGCAACCGCGGCTTTATAGGTCATACCTCTTGACAATCTCAGCACGTCAATCAAAGCTTCCTCATCGCTTGCGTAATTCCACATTCTTGTTCCGCCGAGAGCAGGACCGAGTGTAGTATTATGTATACCGATGATAGCTTTAAGTCCTAATTCCTTATTAGAACAAAAGACGACCTGTTCATGTCCGTAAGACTCTATTGTGTCAAAAGTTGGGAAACTTGTTTTTGCCATATTGATTTTCTATTTTTTAATTACTTTCTAATTTAATACCGGAACCGGGTTTTGAAACAATTCGGGATTAAGAGCTTTTCTTATGTAAATGAAAACATCATCAACAGAAATATGAGCCATGCATTGAGGTACCTGGCATCCATAATCGTGTCCGAGATAAAGGCAGGGACTGCAAAATTTATCACTCTGGATAAGTACAGCGTTCTTGTTATATGAACCCCATTTTGCAGGATTGGTAGGACCGTGCAATCCCATGGTCTTGGTTCCGACGCAGGAAGCGATGTGAAGCATTCCCGTATTACTGCATACAATTAATTTCGATTTTTGAACCAGAGCAACTACATTGTCGAGCGGAAATTTGCCTGCTGTGTTTGTCACATTTCTTCCGATACCTTTTTCAATTTCTCTGCATCTTTCTTCTTCATGCGATGCGCCCGTGATAAGGACCCTTATATTTTCATCAAAATCCACAAGTCTTTTCCCGAGATCAATATAGTTTTGAACATCCCACTCTCTCGGTCTGCCGTTTTCACCGCAGCCCGGATGAAGGCAAATTACAGTTCTTCCTTCAAATCCGTTCTCTTTCCAGAAATTATTTGCAAAGTTATAATCTTCTGTACTTAAAAAGTATTCTAATTTTTTATCCTCTTCTGAAATATTTACTCCAAGAGGAGTGAGAAGATCCAGAAAATTTTCAAGCTCGTGCTTGCTGCGTAAATGAGGGACTACGCTGTCATAACCAAAGTGCTTCATCTGACCTTCGGTCTTAAATCCGATGGTAAAATCAGCTTTGGATAGCATGGTCATCAGTGCGTTGATCCTTTCCCATTGTCCTACATCAATTATAAGCTGATACTTTTCTTTTCTTAATTCTGAAATGAATTTAAAGAAAAGCATTGGATTTTTTAAAAAGGAATGTACATCGCAGTCGATTATTTTGCTGACGTATGGTATCTTCTTAATTACCGAAATATTTATCTGAGAGCATACGAAGGTGATCTCAGCAGCGGGAAAGTTTTTTTTTAACGTTCTTAAAGTCGGAATTAAAAGTATTGAATCCCCTATTGCAGCAAGCTTGATAATAAGTATCTTTTTTATATTTTCAATCGGAAGGCGTCTTTTCCTTTTGGTAAATATAGATAAGAGAATTATCAGAGGTATCCCTGCGTATTTATCGAATAAACGGAAGATCGCTCTTCGTTTCATTAACTATGTCTGAAAAATAAATTTATTTGATAATATACTGAGAAATGAATATATTATCAATAATTTTAAAACACGACAAAACCACCCTTGCAATGTCAACTTGTATTCCTTGCATATTTCATATCATAAAAATAAATATTGAAACCTGATTATAGTGAGTTAATAAAAAAATCGATCGAAGCTAAAAAGTTTTCCTACTCACCCTACTCAAAATTTTCCGTAGGCGTCGCCTTACTGACTGAAAGCAATAAAGTTTTCACGGGAACCAATGTAGAGAACGCATCATACTCGCTTAGTATCTGCGCTGAACGTGTGGCATTTACAAAAGCTATCTCCGAAGGTGAGACAAAGTTCAGGGCTATTGCAATATCATCAAGCAAAGATAAATATATTTACCCGTGCGGAGCATGCCGCCAGTTTATGCATGAATTCGGAGGCGATACCGATGTCATCATTGTAAGGTCAGAAAATGATTTTAAAATTATAAAATTATCTGAGCTTCTTCCCGGTGCATTTGATAAAAATTCTTTAACTTAATTAATTTTTTGTAAAACAGAATGAATGAAAATTTACAGATAAGAACTTTTAAAAAAACGGGACACATCGAAGTAATATGCGGAAGCATGTTCTCAGGAAAGACTGAAGAGCTTATAAGAAGGATCAGAAGAGCAGAGATAGCCAGACAGCGCGTAAAGGTATTCAAGCCGAAGATAGATAACAGGTATAGTGAATTTGAGATCGTCTCTCACAATGAACAATCATACCCGTCGGAAGTCGTGGAAGATGCGGGTGAAATTCTTGAAAAGAGCTTTGACGTTGAGGTGATCGGAATAGATGAAGGACAATTCTTTGACAACGATCTTGTTACCGTGTGCCAGCATCTCGCTGATGCAGGCAGGAGAGTTATCGTAGCCGGACTTGATCAGGATTACAGGGCATTGCCATTTGAGCCGATGCCCCAGCTTCTGGCTGTGGCAGAATACATAACAAAGACTCTTGCAGTCTGCGTGATCTGCGGTGCACCGGCAAACAGAACACACCGTAATACTCAAAGCAATGAGCAGATACTTGTCGGAGCAATGAATCATTACGAAGCGAGATGTCGCCTGCATCACATTATTAATATCGAGGCTGAAAAAATTAATTGATTTCATAATCTAAAAAGAATTAATGAAAAAGATTTTTACAACTATTACCCTTCTTGCGCTTTTAACAACAGGAGTATTCTGCGGAAAGAAAGAAGCACCAACCGTTCAGACACCGAAAGAAAATTCAGGAATGAAGAAGGTTGGACTTGTTTTTGACATCGGTGGACGCGGCGATAAATCATTTAATGATGCGGCATATAAGGGACTTGAAACAGCAAAGGAAAAGCTGGGAATTGAGTTTGAAGTGATCGATCCCGGTGACGGCTCTGACCGTGAATCCGCTTTGAGAAAGCTTGCAAGCAAGAGCGATATTGGTCTTGTATTCGGCATAGGCTTCATTTTTACAGATGACATTAATAACATCGCAAAAGAATTTCCGGAGAAAAAATTTGCCTGCGTTGATTATTCCGTTGACCCTTCAAAAACGATTGCCCCAAATATTGAAGCGCTTGAATTCAAAGAGGAAGAAGGTTCATTTTTAGTGGGAGCGTTGGCAGCATTTATATCGAAGACCAATAAAGTAGGATTTATAGGCGGGATGGAATCCTCACTTATAAGAAAATTTGAAAAAGGATTTAAAGACGGAGTAAAGTATGCAAATCCTAATACTGAGATACTGTCAGCTTATGTAAGTGTTTCTCCCGAAGGTTTTAAAAATCCCGGCAAAGGGAAAGAGATCGCACTTAGTCAGTATTCCAACGGCGCAGACATAATTTATCATGCGTCCGGCTTATCCGGACTTGGATTATTTGAGGCGGCACGAGAAAAAAACAAGCTCGCCATCGGAGTGGATATGGATCAGCAAAAGGAAGCTCCGGGATTTATATTGTCAAGCATGACAAAGCAGGTAGATGAAGCTGTCTTTCAGGCAATAAAAGATTTCGTTGACAATAAATTTACCGGAGGAATTAAGACTTTCGGGCTTAAGGAAAAAGGAGTCGGATATGTTTATGACGAGAATAATAAAAAATTCATTCCGGTTGAAGTAAAGGAAAAACTTGACGTGATAAAAAATAAAATAATTTCAGGAGAAATCAAAATTACAACCGAATAAAATATTTACTGAATCGTAATTCTAATATTCAAACCCCCTTCATTAGTAGTTCGCGGTACCGTTGTGAGAGTCTGACCTGTCGGCTCTGTCTTTATATACTTATAGAAAAACTGCATTGATACCTTTGAGCTGAGTGAATACTGAACTGTTGGATTATAAGTTGTTATGGTTGAACCGTTACCCGGAATTCTTTTTTTCTCACCTGTTCCAAATTCATAATTTATTGGCTCATTTGTCGATCTTGAAACCGACAGCGCGAACGTGATGTCATTCTGCAGAGACAATCCGAAGAGCGGGATACTGAACCCTGTCTTTGAGAAATTTGCATTAACACTCCACTCATTTGTTCTTAAGGTCTGTATAGAAGCTCCGATAGGATTCAGAGTATTCGTTATGCTTTTATTCAGTCTGAATGTTGATGTCATATTTCCGCCTAAGACTTCCTTAAAATTAAAATTCAAGCCGACGAAAGGCGTAAACGCCTGAGTGACAGACTGTGCGTTTGGAATATCAACGCTGTTGATGTCGATAAGACGGCTTTCCCTGTATTCCGAAATAAAATTATTTTCGAGACTGACAGAATTTGTGAACTGTGAGAAGAACGGAAATTTTTCCAGTCCTGAAATATTCAGTGTCCAGTTTGGGAAAGGGAATGAAGCGATCTCATTTTTGAAATTGCTTGTGAGATTTTTTCTGCTTTCCAGCGGATTACTGATGTCATAAAAGAAATTAAATTTTTCCACATCTCCTGAGAAGAAGATACTGTTGCCGCTTGCGATGGAGCTCGTCTTACTTGTCGGACTTCCTATCCTGCCCAATGAATCCGATGAATATATAAGATTGTTTGTAAATCCCCAGTTGGTCTTAAAATTCAGTGACATCGTTACAGATTCCGGGAACAAAGGATTTATGGTTGATGAGAATGACAGCTCATTACCGTGGAGATAACTGTCTCCGATCTGAGTAAGGTTTGGCGCACGGTTACCGGGGAATAAACTGAATCCAAGTTGATACATTCTTGAAGGACCTAAATTTTCTTTGGTAGTCGGATAGAACCAGAAATTTCCGAAACCGGGAAGCCCTGCTACGCCTGCATTTGATACACCATTATTCTGAGTATAAGAGACACTTATGTCACCCGGGACAAAGGTTTTAAACAGTTTGAAGAAATCAAGAATGCTTTGCTTTTTACCTTCAGTTGGTACAGAATCCATGGGATTTCCGTTGGCTCTTAATTTATTTTCTTCCGTACTTCCGCCGAAGATCGAGAAAATTTCCTGTAGCTTCAGATTTGCTCCGCCGGTAATCGTATTCACATAACTGGTGCTGTATCCGATATTAACGGACTGGTTAGGATTGACCCATCCATACCTGACATTATAATTTGCATTAAAGGTAAGGAACTTGTCGATGTATGGAAAATTAAATTTCGGATTGATCGATACAGTTTGTGCATAATCAAGATCTCTTCCGAAATTGATCAAACCATTATTAAAGAAAATATCATTAAAAATCTGTGACTCAGGTCTTTGTGTACGTGCACTGTCATCATTTGTAATAAACGGAGTAAGGTCACTTCCTGCCCTAAAGTCGTAATTTCCGTTCACATCAATGATCCAGTTCTCAAGAAACTTCCAGTCAAACCTAAAACCTCTGTTAGCTCTGAAATCCCTTGTTGTAAAATCACTTGTCGTAAATTTTCTCTGTTTGGACTCGGCTTCGGATCTGCTGAAGTCAGTGGATGCGCTAAAATTTGAAGAGAATAACGGCGCAAGCGGAATAAACGGAAAGAAGAAATACATCTTCGCTGATTTGTATTTTTCACCAAGCGGAATGAGCGAGCCGATGTTTAAATTAAGCTTATCACTCAGCCCGAAATCAGTCCCAATGCTGACTCCCCCGTTGTATCTGAAATCATCCCTGCTCTCATAAGTAAGATCTCTCGAATTACCAAAGTCTGTGTTGAAGTTGAATCTGAGCTGATTAAAAATGCTTTTAATTAAAAAATTATTACTCGGTAAATTGAATTGCATGCTGCTGATCGAGATGCTGTTTCTTACACTGAGAGTCTGAGCTTCAATTCTGAGATTATCCTTTGCAACTGTTGCCAGTTCGGTACTTCCTGTCTGCTGAAGTACTTTCAAATACCTTTCATCAGCCGCTTTTTCGAGCTCAATGTCAGTTCCCGGGAAGTATCTCGGATTGACCATGTTTTCACTGTGCCTGAATGTCACCGGAAGAGTAATGAAGTTGCTCCATTCTTCCGATATCAGAGAGGCAAAAAGATTATTAATGAACTTATGAGTATTAAGAGTCGCGCTGAAATCCCATGCGAGTCCGGTAGTTCGGGTGCCGATCCTTCCATCGAGACCATGAAAGAAAGGATCAGTTTTGGAAAGAGCAAAATTAAGATCGAGAAGATCGGCTATTTTCAGATTTGAGCTGACATTAAATGCGATCCCGTTATCATCAATTACATTTACGAGACGAAGTTCATTAAACCACACACTTCCGGATATGGAAGAATTAAGTCCGCTCCTGTTTTTTTCAACACCAACAATTATTTCTCTGATAGACTGAAGGTCAGGATTTCCAAATACTCTGTACTTAGAGCCCGGAGGACCTGTGCTGTCAGAGATCTCATAAGGAATGTTTATGCTGTCACCACGAGCAATTTTGATCTTCGTAAGATCATTAAAATTTACCGTGACATCATTGAGCCCATTCCATGAATTATCCTGTGCTCCCAATCCTCTTATGTCAGGATGGATCGGCGCACTGTATTCATAATAATTGTTGGAATCATTTCCAAAACGAACGACCATCCTCGCGTCATAAATCATTTCATTTGTATAATTAAAGGATGGATCACCATTAACAAACAATTTCATCGCCCGGTAATTGAACAGATCGATCGGAGCACTGCTGTAATCTTTCTTAGCAACCTTTTTTACTCCGTTTGTAAGATTAAAAACTTCGACTGAAAGCGACTGCTCGTTTGATTTTGTATTAACATTATTCTGACCTCGAACTGTCTGACGCAATACATCACCCGGAACAGGTGGTGAATAATAAGGATAGTTCTCTTCAATGTTAACAACACCGATGTTGTATGTTGTATCTGTTTTTATCGGCTTCACCCATTGATTACCTGTAAGATTAATATCATACATGGTAAGCTGAACCGAATCCTTTACGCCTGTTATCCACATTCTCGCAAAGTTTATATTCGTGAAGACGGCATTGCCGTAAACTTTTGTAAATTCAGACAATGGTATCTTGTACTGGCGCCATCCCTGATTACCTTCACCTACAATGTACGGATTGTTTGCTATCTCAAGACTGATCTCATATTGGAAATAATCATTACCGTTTCTGACCGTGGCAGTTTTATTCAGATCTTCGGTATCGGGTCGTTTACCCACATCAAGCACACTGTTATTTTGTGTCCCGTTAACTTTATTAATATCAAACAATGTACTGTTGTTATCGAGCGCGGGATCTTCCGGAACCGGCACACCCGGATTAAATTGAGCAAATATCCTTGCTTCTGCAGTATCCGCCTGATAATCAAGACCAAGATCATCCTGAAGCCGCAGCTCTCCGTTACGAAGTGAATCTTCCGTATTAAGACTACCATTGGGGATCGCATCCTGACTGATATTACCAAGATCAAAAATAAGTTTACCGACACCTGCAGTATCACCTTTATCTATCTTCATGCTGAATTCAATGAAATTGATATTTTCATTTACAAGATCATTGCTGGTTGTGTTAAGATATTTCATTACACCGTTCCAGGTTCTGCTTTTGTCAGCTATCGTATCAACATACAATCCGTTGTAATTATATGTTCCGCGAAGCTGTGGTGTATATGTCAGAAAGAATGGTGTGACTGTATTTTGTGTCGACTGAACATCCTTGTTCCTGTAAATATCTGTCAGCAGTGCACCGCTTCCTATATTATACCATTTGATCTTACCTCTGTGAGTATGTTTGTAGTTAAGACTATCCTGAGGTCCGATAGTATTATCCAATGGGACGGAAGCCATTGTCCAGGTATTATAGGTTCCTCCAAGTGATACGACTTTCTTTGCGCCTTCCATGTCATCGATATAGGCGACAGCTTCATTATTATCCTGAGGGATAAGACTTTTCTTTGTATTAGGATCGGGAGTTATTGCCGCGATCTCGCCCCTGAAGGAAATAGATGACGGCTCTTTGGTATTATAGCCCGGGAGAAAATTTACAAGGTTTGTCAGGAATTTCGCCGGAACGGTTGTAGTAAAATCAACACCAAACATTGAATTGTTTGTCGGCTCTTCACCGATCCTTACCTTATCATTCAATGTTTCCTGTTTAAGATTTACAAATGTAAATCCGAGCGAGGTCTTGTCTGAAATTTTATAATCACCTCTCAGACCAATGAAAGTCTTCGAGGCAAGAGAAAATAGATCGTTTGTTTCGTATGAAATTTTGAGGTCCTTTGAAACAAGCGCTGATGAATTTCTGATCGTAACCGTTCCTGTCGAATAGTCAACCGTATAGTCCGAATTCAAAACCAGTTCTCTTTCACCAAGCTTCACAACTACACTTCCCTGAACAATATTGAAACCAAGATTGAGAGTATTTGAAATTCCTGATTCACCTTTTGCCTTACCATAAATTCTGTAATTATTTGCATTAGGTTTTTGCTTCGCATTTTCCTTTGTTTCCGAATATATCTGAGGATACCAGAAGCTTGAATCAATAGTATAAGCAGGATCAGAAAGATTAGTGAGGAATGGCTTCAGCGTTGGAAATATCACAAAGCCGTTTTCGGGATCGATCGTATAGCCGGGCGCAAAATCAAATCTGTTATTAGGCGTCCCCGACCTTCCGTTATTAAATTTATCCAGTCCGAGAATTGTGAGCAGATATGTATTAAGCCCGTTGATCGGTAATGTCGGTTTGAAAATACCAGCATCAAGGAACTGTACATCAAACTCAAACCCTTCGGGGACAACTTTAGAAACCGGAAGCCGGTAAATATTTTTAAGCTTTAATTCCCACGCATGTGTATTGGCAGGAATAAGATTCGGTACTTTAACCATTTTCAAAACAAGTGTATCCGTTGCACCAATATCTGAACTGATCGTTCCAAACTGATCTCCGGTCCTTGTTCTTTTATATGCAATGCCAACAAAATAATTATCGGGTAAGCTTATTTTTAATGAAAGATAACCTGCATACTTATTTAATGAATATTCACTATTGGTCAGCCTTCTTACCAATCCAAACGCTTTCTGACCCTGGATGGGATCAGGGTTCTTTAGTGAACTATCGTAGCCGCCCGCAGGCAACTGACCCAGATCAACATGAAGCCCTGCATATCTGTAGCCCGTATTGGTAATATCGGTCTGAACCCATACTTCAAATGACTGTTCATCCACTCCAAGCTGGTCTGTCTGCTGTGATATGTTTATGTTGTTAAAGTAATCAAGAAAGCTGGCTTTATAGATTGTATCAAGAAAATAATGATTGTCTGAATACTCGAACACCTTTATATCAAATACCGATTCCTGTGAACCACCGCTGTAATCCTTAACTTCGGATTTACTTTTCTTTTGTGAAACAACCGCCGAAAGTGATAATGCGCCAAGCTGAAAATCACCAACTACACCAAACAGCGCCTGAGATGATCCGATCAATCCGGAATTTGTCTGAAGCGAAACATTTCCTCCTTCAATTCTCTTTATAACTTCATCGGCATAACCTTCATACTTTATCTTAAGCTGATTTTCAAAATCGAACAACCGCTGGGTATTATAATCGGCGTCAATGAGAAGCTTATCTCCGATCTTACCTTTTGCAGTAAGCTGAACTTCCTGCTTAAAATTTATGCTGTTGTTTGAATTGGTAGTACCTGTGGTTATAAGCTGATCAGTAGTTGAATTCTGATATGATGCCGTAATGTCGACAGCTCCGTTGATCTTCAGATTAAATGTCGGCGGTCCGAATATGCTTTCCGATTTAAAGGGCAGAGGTATTGTAATGTCAGTGAACTTCTCAAAAAGCTTACTTATGTCATCCTGTGTATTGCCCTGAAATTTTTCTGATACTATCTGCTCAAAAGTTTTTTTCAGGTTACTCTCAGAAAGCTCCTTCAGATATTTATCCAGCGGAATTACCAGCGGCGCCCGGATATCATCCTCATCAAATTTTTCCCTGATGATGACATTACCCAGAGTGTCAAAGCTAACATTATATTTTATGTTATCCGAATTTTCTAAAAGTAACGGAGAGGATTTTTGCCGGATCTTTGTACCGAATAAATATTCAGGAATGTATCTAAAAAATTTAATTCTCGCTGTAGAGTCAACCGGAAGCAGACGGGTTGAATCTATTGCAAGCAACGTATCCCCGGACACCGTAGAAGTGTCGTTTGGATTGTTCTTGTTATAGTTGAAATTGTTATTAGCTCTGTCTCTCCTGCCTTGAGAAAAAGAAACATTGCTAATCGCAATTAAAATTATTATTATTGATAAAAATGATGTAGGTTGAATACCTGATACAATATTTCGGGCGAAATTGAGTTTCAACTAACGATTGTTTGGTTTCTAAAAAGTAAAATTTTCTATAAGCCCCTTAAAGTTTAATTAATAAAAAACCTTCTAAATTTATT
>JAWXBH010000121.1:0-4183 GCA_034439935.1 bacterium | reverse complement strand
CACTCTAAACACTCTAAACACTCTAAACACTCTAAACACTCTAAACACTCTAAACACTCTAAACACTCAAAACACTCTATTAACTTTACTCTTAAGCCTTCTTACCGCATCAAAGATTCTCGGACCGGGTCTGAACATTGTATTTGCATCAGTAACGATGATCTTATTGTCCTTTACAGCTTTTGTATCATTCAACTGTCTCCTGATCTCATTAGTAAACTTCATTGTTTTTTCCGTATCGCTTGTATCAGCCGGAAAAATAATATAATCCGGATCACGTGAGAGGACATCTTCGTAGCTGACTTCAGGATAATCAATGCTCTGATCGGAATACATATTATTAACTCCCGCAAGCTTTAGAATATCGTTGATGAAGGTCTTGCCGTTGGTCGTCATAAGAGGACTGATGGAGATCAGTATGAGATAATTCAGTGAATCATGTTTTACCTCAGACCGCAGAGCCGCTCCTTCATTTTTGAGCCTCGCGTATAAAGTATCTGAGCCTCTGTATTTCCCGGTAATAGTACCGAAATCCTTTATCATCTTAAATATCTCATCCACATTACCTGCCTTGCTGACAAATAATTTCATCCCGAGATTTTTCAATGCCTGATAATTTGGATTAGAGACATTTTCAACATTAATAATGATAAGGTCAGGATCAAGCGATGAAATGGTTTCATAATCCGGGCTTATATAGCTTCCTGTCTTTGTTTTGAGCTTTGCTTCAGGCGGATAATCACAAAAGTCCGTGACACCAACAATCTGTGAATCCGCTCCGATAGCGAATAATGTTTCGGTAATATTCGGTGCAAGTGAAATTATTCTTTTGGGAAGGGAATCAAAGCTGACTTCAACTTCAAGGTCGTCGGTTATACTGAACTTCGGATTTGAGACTTTTGGTTTCTCGCCGCATGAATAAAACATCAGCAGCAAAAAAATAAGGATTTGGAATTTTGGTTTTCCGATTTGCGATTTTCTCAAATCAGGTCTTCAGCTTCTTCTTCTTTGCAGCTGGGAACAGGACATTGTTAAGTATTAATCTGTAGCCGGGTGAATGAGGAAAATTAACCAGCTCCGTTTTTGGATCACCGACTGCGTGCTGATAATCTTCAGGATCATGACCTCCGTAAAATGTAAATGTACCTTTACCGTAATTTCCGTGAATGTATTTTACAAGATTAGTACCTTCATTCATCGCGAGTATCGTGACATTCTTCTTGATAAAATCCCTGTTAAATCCTGTCGTCTGTCCGAGGAAACCTGAAAGCAGGGATGTATGACATTGGGTAAGCATTGTAGGAACAGGATCAAACTTAGCTGAAAAATCAACAAGTTTAAAATTATCATTGAACTGTCCTATTGAGAGCAGATCATTTGTAATGTCAATGTTTGAATATTCATAAACATAAGGATTCATATCAACGGTAAAATTCTCAAATGCAAGACACTGTGAGTAGTCGAGCTTCTGATTTGCATCGGGATCAGCGGCATCACCATCATACATCGGTTCGCAAATGTCAGTATTCCTCGCGGCAAGTGAAATGTCATAAGTATCGGTTGCAGAACACATTGTAAAAAGAAATCCACCGTTTGAAACATATTCGCGGATCTTCTCAACCACAGCAAGCTTGAGCTGTGAAACTTTAGTGTAGCCGAGCTTAGCGGCAGTTTCTTCATTGATGGTCTTCTGTGCAAGATACCAGGGAGCCGTGCCGTAAGTAGCGAAGAACTTTCCATACTGTCCGGTAAAATCTTCGTGATGAAGGTGAAGCCAGTCATAACCTTTAAGCTTTCCGCCGAGAACTTCTTCATCCCACAGCTTGTCGTATGGAATTTCAGTATAATCAAGCGCAAGCTGTACGGCATCGTCCCACGGAAGAGCATTTGGCGGTACATATACGGCGATCTTAGCGACCTTCTCAAGTCTTACCACGTCCATATTATTTTTTTCATCTTTGACTTCGGCATAGACCTGTGCGGTCTGCGTCCCATCAAGCAGTTCATAAGCTACGCCTTTTGCTTTACATTCCTCTTCAACCTTCGAAGAATAATTGAACATAAACGCTCCGCCTCTGTAATTCAGAAGCCAGTCAAGTTCTTTAAGACCAAGCAAATGTCTGTAGGCAATTCCGTATGCCTTGAGATGATCTGTCTGATCCTGTTCCATTGGAATCAGTAATTTTACCTGAGCTGAAGATGATTTTATTAAGAGGAAAGAAAATAAGAGTATTAAAAAAATTTTTATTCTGCTATTATTCACAATTCAAATTAGTTTTATTAAAAGGATAAATCAATATAATAGATTTAGTAATGTATAATAGTTATTGTACTAATAAAGTTTGTAGATAATTGATCACACTTGCCATAGAAACTTCCTGTGATGAGACCTCAGCCGCGGTTTTGAATGATGATAAGGTCCTTTCAAACATAATTTCATCACAGCTTTTTCATTCAGAATACGGCGGAGTCGTTCCGGAAGTTGCCTCAAGAGAACACCTTAAGAAAATAACATATATTACCGATGAAGCGCTTAAGAAAGCATCAGTGAATCTGCGTGACGTCGATCTGATATCTGCAACAAACGAGCCCGGGCTGATAGGTGCTCTGCTTGTCGGATTGAATTTTGCAAAGTCACTGGCTGTCACACTGGGCAAGCCCTTTATGAATGTAAACCATATTGAAGCGCATCTGTATTCAAATTTTCTTGAAGAGCAGAAAGCTGAGTTTCCATTCATCGGGCTAATCGTTTCAGGAGGACATACGCTTCTGATACTTGTTGAGGATTTTTTTAAGCAGAATGTCATCGGAAGCACAGTCGATGACGCCGCAGGTGAAGCGTTTGATAAAACTGCAAAGCTGCTCGGTCTTGAATATCCCGGCGGAGTGCTCATTGATAAATATGCTGATAAAGGAGACTCCTCATTTCATAAGTTTCCGGTTGCCAGAGTGAAGGATGGAGAGTTTGATTTTTCCTTCTCAGGGATCAAAACATCGGTCCTTTATTTTCTGAAAAAAATAGATTTTGAAAACAACAAGAATCAGAAGCTGCTACAAGACATCGCCGCTTCATTCAGGGAAGCAATGGTAAGAGATCTGTTTGAAAAGACATTTGCAGCGGCTGAGAAATATTCAGTTAAGAATATTTCTGTTTCAGGTGGTGTCTCAGCTAATGTGGAACTAAGACGTCAATTTTACGCTATGAAAGATAAGGGTTACAATATCTATTTCCCAAGACCGGTTTACTCTACCGATAACGCGGCAATGATAGGACTTGTGGCTTATTATAAATATAAGCTTAGTAAAGATAAAAGCTGCTTTGTCAATAGCTCGCTTAAGCAGCCAGCAAATCCAAGACTTGACTGGAAAGTTAAAAGTTGAAAGTCAAAAGTTGAGTCTATTTAAAAACAAAAAATTAAATTTATGAAGTTATTTAATAAATTATTACTTTCTTTACTTTTACTCGCCATCGTTGCAGGTTGTAATCAGAGGATCAGTGAAGGTCTTCAGAGAAAGAAGTTCGAGTTTCTATACAAGATGAGCAACTATTCTTCACTCTTCCGTGAATATGCCGGAAGTATTATCTATCCCCCCGATATTGATTTTTACGAGAACAGAATGCAGAAGGTCACCGGAGATGTAAGTGACATGAAAACCATTGAGTCGTGGCCGGTTTCATTGACTATCAAAGAAGAGTTTTTAACAGCAGTCCAGAATAATAGTGTGTCGCTGGGCAAATTACGCATGAAGCATTTACCCGATACTTTGGATATAAGAAAGGAATATGAGGTCATGCTTATTAATGGACAGGTGGATCTGTTCATAAAATCTCTTGATGAAGAAATATCACTCGTGGGTAAAGAGTAACTGACGGTCATTCACGTCTCATTGCTAACGATGTGAAGCGTCTTAACTCGACTTCATAAATTTCCCCGCAACAATCCTACTGAAGTCCGCCTGATTCATATCATTGATGTCTTAATTAACTCCGAAAAAAAATAATCTTAAGTATGCACAAAGTTTCAGATATAGATAGTGCGATCACTTTTGTTTTGTTCTTAAAACCCGCCTATGAGAAATTGCAGCAATTGATTCTGGATTTTCGGCAATTTATCATCAGCGGGAGAGTTTTCTTTGCAAAGCTTTCTTTTGCTCTTTCAAAAGAAAGCGTCTTAACTCGACT
>JAWXBH010000120.1:0-46127 GCA_034439935.1 bacterium | reverse complement strand
TTTTCGATTTTCTGTTATCAGCATTGCTTCTTATAACTGTCTATCCTTTGCTGATTTTACTTAGTAAGGTTTTCAAAGTAAAGCTGTCGAAACATTTTTCGAAATTACTTTTGCTGCCGGAAGTTTTCAAAGGCGAATATAGTTTTGTAGGGTACCCTGTCTGGCATGATACCGGCGGGTCTAATTTTACGGGGAAAAAAGGTCTGACAGGTCTGATACAATTAAATTATAACGAAAATATTTCAGAAGAAGAGATGCAAAATCTTAATCTCTATTATGCAAAGAATCAGTCTCTCTCACTTGATACGGAAATACTGTTAAAAACTTTTATCTCTTCATTTAAAAAATAACCTTTTTATGTTATGGCTGTTCAGAATTTTCTTGATTTCGAAAAACCTGTTATAGAACTTGAACAGAAGATAGCTGACATGCGTAAGATGTCAGACCAGCTTGATATTTCAAACGAGATCAACAAGCTTGAAATCAAAGTAAATGATTTGAGAAAAAATATATTTGAAAATCTGACACCATGGCAGATCGTGCAGCTTGCACGCCATCCTGAAAGACCGTATGCTCTTGATTATATTTATCTGATGACGGATAACTTTGTTGAGCTTCACGGTGACAGACACTTCGGTGATGACAATGCCGTCGTCGGCGGATTTGCTAATCTTGGCGATCAATCGGTGATGATAATCGGTCAGCAAAAAGGAAGAGATACGAAATCCAATATTTACAGAAATTTCGGGATGCCTAATCCTGAAGGATACAGAAAAGCACTGAGGCTTATGAAGCTTGCTGAAAAATTTAATAAGCCTGTTGTTACTTTAATAGATACACCCGGAGCATATCCGGGAATTGAAGCTGAAGAAAGAGGACAGGCGGAAGCCATCGCCAGAAATTTATTTGAAATGTCGAAGCTTCAGGTTCCGATCATTGTGTCTGTAATCGGAGAAGGTGCCTCGGGCGGCGCTCTGGGTCTGGGTGTTGGGGATAAAATTCTGATGCTTCAGTATTGCTGGTATTCGGTGATCTCTCCTGAATCATGCTCGTCGATCTTATGGAGGAGCTGGGATTTCAAAGAGCAGGCAGCAGACGCACTTAAGCTTACTTCAAAAGATATGTTAAGGCTTAAGGTCATAGATAAAATTGTCGAAGAGCCGGTCGGCGGCGCACATCGAAATCATGTTGAAGCAGCCGAGCTACTGAAGAAGGCGATCATCGAAGAAATTGGAATAGTCAGTAAAATTAAGAAAGATAAATTATTAGACAGCAGGATAAAGAAATTTGGTGACATGGGATTCTGGAAAGACTGATTTTGATTTGGGATATTGGATTTGGAATTTAGAATATTTATTGTTGCTGTAAAAATTTTAACTGTCTTTGAATTAAACCAAAAATTTAAATTTTATTCCGAAAATTCCAAATCCAAACTCCTCAATTCCAAATCAAAAATTTAAAATTGTCTGAAACAAACTCAAAATTTTTAATCAACGGCGGTAAGCCATTGCACGGAAGCGTAAAGGTCAGTGGCGCTAAGAACTCTGCTTCAAAATTATTAGTCGCATCTTTACTTACGGATCAAAAGTGTATCCTCCATAACTCTCCCAACAAGATCAGCGATCTCATTTTGACAAAAGAGATCTGCGAAACTCTCGGAAGCAAAATTGAAACCGATGGTGACAGGCTTGTTTCAATTACAAAGACAGTAACAAATTATCATATTGAAGAAGAGCTTGGAAACAAAACCCGGATCGCGATATTGCTTGCGGGTCCTCTTCTGCTGAGAACCGGAAAAGCAGAGATACCTGTACCCGGCGGCTGTAAGATAGGATCAAGACCTGTCAATTTCCATATAGACTCACTTGAAAAGTTAGGATGCAATGTGAGCATAAAAGACGATTACTTTATTCTCAACGCGGACGGTTTGAAAGGCAGCAACATCAGGCTGGATTATCCCAGTGTTGGTGCAACTGAGAATGTTATCATTGCAAGCACTCTTGCAAAAGGACGCACGATGTTAACAAACGCCGCTGTCGAACCTGAAATTATTGATCTTATAAAATTTCTGCAAAAGATGGGTGCGATAATTGAGATCAGCACCGACAGGAAAATTACAATTGAAGGCGTTGACAAGCTCACGGGAGCTGAACACAATGTTATTCCCGATAGGAACCAAGCGGCATCCTTTGCATGTGCGGGCATTGCATCCAAAGGAGATGTGTTCATTGAAAATGCTATACAGGATGATCTTATAACTTTTTTGAATACTGTAAGGAAGGTTGGCGGCAAGTTTGAAGTGAAGGATAACGGCATAAGATTTTTTTATGACGGAGAGCTTAAATCAATTGCTTTCGAGACTAACGTTCATCCGGGATTTATGACTGACTGGCAGCAGCCTTTTGTAATTCTGATGACGCAGGCAAACGGAATATCCATAGTTCATGAAACTGTTTATGAGGAAAGGTTTGGCTATGTGAAGGAGCTGAGAAAGATGGGTGCTGAGATAGAATTGTTTGATACATGTCTCGGAGGTTTGGACTGCCGTTTTGCAAATACACATTATTTTCACAGCGCGGTGATCAAAGGTCCCACACCATTTCATTCGGCGGAAATAAATGTACCCGATCTGCGTGCAGGATTTTCTTACCTTATTGCTGCGGCTATCGCAAAAGGCGAGTCACTTATCAACGGTGCAGTTTATATTGACCGCGGCTATGAAGAGATCGATAAAAAAATGAAAGCACTTGGTGTTGATATAAAGAGAGTATAGAAAAACATTCCAAAAATTTTCTTTTAAAATTTATTCTGCTGATGAAGCATATTTCAAACATAGAAAAACTTAACCGTATTAAATCCGAAGCGCTCCTTGGCGGAGGCAAAGAAAGAATTGATGCACAGCACAAAAAGGGCAAGCTTACAGCCCGTGAAAGAATAGAGCTTTTACTGGATGAAGGAAGCTTTGAAGAAATAGATATTCTTGTCAGGCATCAGTCAACAGATTTTGACATGGATAAGCAGAGATTCTATACTGACGGTGTGATCACCGGAACAGGCAAGATCGACGGAAGGAATGTTTGTGTTTTTTCACAGGACTTTACCATACTCGGCGGATCGCTTGCGGAATATCACGCGAGAAAGATCTGCAAGATAATGGATATGGCAATGAAGATCGGAGTTCCTGTGATTGGTATCAATGACAGCGGCGGCGCAAGAATTCAGGAAGGTGTTGTTTCACTTGGCGGCTACGCTGATATTTTTCTGAGGAATACACTTGCAAGCGGTGTCATTCCGCAGATTTCTGCGATTGTCGGACCATGCGCCGGAGGTGCGGTTTACTCGCCGGCGATAACCGATTTTGTTTTTATGGTGGATAAGGTATCGTATATGTTCGTGACAGGACCGAATGTAGTTAAGACTGTTACACATGAGGAAGTTTCCTTTGACGATCTTGGTGGTGCTCATACACACGGGACTAAAAGCGGTGTCAGTCATTTTACCTCTGACAATGAAGTCGAATGTTTTGAAAGCATTAGAAAGCTTATGTCTTACATTCCGCTGAATAATATGGACGGGGTTCCACTCGCTGAGTGCAATGAGGAAAAATTACTTGATGAGCTTAACAATTTCCTGCCGGATAATCCGAACAAGCCTTATGATGTAAAGGACATAATAGAAAAGATCCTTGATGACGACAGTTTTTTTGAAGTTCATAAAGAGTATGCTGAAAACATTGTAGTTGGTTTTGGCAGGATCAACGGACGATCTATCGGCATAGTTGCCAATCAGCCGTTTGTGCTTGCCGGAGTGCTGGACATAAACTCGTCAGTAAAAGGTGCGCGGTTTGTAAGATTTTGTGATGCATTCAATATACCTTTGCTTGTGCTTGAAGATGTTCCGGGATTTCTTCCGGGTACGGATCAGGAATGGAACGGCATTATCCGCAACGGAGCAAAGCTGCTTTACGCGTTCTGTGAAGCGACCGTTCCGAAGATAACTGTTATCATCCGCAAGGCGTACGGAGGAGCTTATGATGTCATGAATTCTAAACACATCAGGGGCGACATTAATCTTGCGTGGCCTTCGGCAGAGATCGCGGTTATGGGTCCAAAGGGAGCGGCTGAAATAATTTTTAAAAGGGAAATTGATAAAGCTGAAGACAAGGAAAAAGCATTAGCAGAAAAGGTTGACGAGTTTACTGAAAAGTTTGCCAATCCATACCTCGCAGCCGAGCGCGGATTCATTGATGATGTTATTGAACCAAAGGACACCCGTAAGAAACTGATCTATTACTTTGCCCTTCTTGAAAATAAAGTAGATACAAATCCGAAGAAGAAGCATGGAAATATTCCGCTCTGATCTTAAATTGTAATTTTTAAAATTTTCAACATTCAACCTTCCCAAAGATAACATTGCCTACATTTGCAGAGTCAGTTATTAAATTCAACAGCGAATTAAACTTCAATAAGACACTCCCGGACAAGATCAGAATTATGAATCCGTTCAAAAATAATCCTGATGCAGTTGACGCGTCTCAGAAATTTTACAAGAAGTATTATAATGATAATAAGAGACGACGGATGATACTCGGTATCAATCCGGGCAGGCACGGTGCGGGTTCGACCGGCATACCCTTTACTGATACAAAGAGACTTGAACAGATCTGCAATATAAATTTCAAAGGAATGCACACGCACGAACCTTCTTCTGTATTTATTTATAAACTGATCGAAGCATTTGGAGGTGTGAAAAAATTTTATAATAAGTTCTACATTAATTCTCTATGTCCTCTCGGTTTTGTCTTTGTAAATGAAAAGGGCAAAGAGATAAATTACAATTATTATGACAATGAAGGATTGTATGAAACGGTTAAGCCTTTTATAATCGAATCTATCAGGAAACAGATAAAGTTCGGAATGAATACTGATGTTTGCTATTGTCTCGGAACAGGTAAGAACTATAAATATATGAATTCCCTTAATAATGAACAGAAGTTTTTTGATCAGATAGTACCGCTTGAACATCCGAGATACATTGTTCAGTACAAGTCAAAGAAGATGAATGAGTATGCAATGAAGTTTGTAAATATATTAAAACAAAACAAAGCGTGAAGGTTCTTTAGAATTTAATTTTCAAGGAATGTTAAAAAGATATGACTGCAGGTTACGTTGCCTGCGGTTTTTTTGTTTGTGATGGAAAGGAGATCGTGAAATTTTAAGCGGGGCTCTGCGTGAATTGATGACCGACATTCCCGCGAATACAGATTTTGAATCTTCTTAAGATACTGCCTCCGGTTCAAAGGCGATTGATATTCTCTGGAGATCCTTAAAGTTTCGTGCAAAGTAAATGTCTATGCTTTTCCTTCCTTTATGAAATTTATGATGTGAGCATTTAGTGATTCCTTGTCAGTATAAAATAATCCATGTGAAGCACCTTCGTAAATTACAAGCGTGTTGTCCGGAATCAATTTTTCCGATTGCTTTGATGTCGCATCAATTGGTACAGTTTTGTCGGCGTCACCGTGGATCAGGAGGACGGGTACATTTAATGAAGACATTTCCTGTCTGAAATCAGTTGTAGAAAATGCTTTCGCACATTCAAGTGTTGCCCACGGTGAGGCAATTGATCCCATCTGCTTGAAGTATTCCAGCAGTGAATCGCTTAACGGATCACTCATCAGACCAATTCCGAAAAATGATTTTCCAAAGTCTTCAAGAAAATTTATCCTGTCATTCTGCATGCTGAGAGCCATCTCATCAAACATCTCCTGAGGAACTCCGTCCGGATTATCTTCAGTATTTAACATATATGGAGTGACGGCTGAGATGAGAATTGCTTTTGTGACCTTGTTCCCACCGTGTCTGCTGAAGTAACGTACTATTTCTCCTCCACCCATAGAAAAACCCACCAGAGTAATATCATCCAGTTTAAGCTGATCAATGATTGCTTTAAGATCATCGGTTAAAGTATCGTAATCATAACCGTCCCACGGTCTTGAAGATCTTCCGAATCCTCGCCTGTCATAAGCAATTACTCTGAAACCGCTTTGCACAAGATCATTCATCTGATATTCCCACATATCACTGTTAAGTGGCCAGCCGTGAATAAGTATCACCGGTTTTCCTTTTCCATAATCCGTGTAATATAGTTTCACATCATTACCCGAAGAGTCCTTACCTGAGTTTATGTAATTCAATTTTATCTAAATTTGATTTGTATAAATCCTGAGTGACACCAGGTGTTTAACAATATATTTGACAATTACCGTGCCGTTTAGTATATAATTATTTTGTTGAAAATGAAATGTGTTAAAAAAGTATATTGTCAATTTTTGACAATATTGCTTTTAGAGGGAATGAGATGTATTGTTTGCTCCGGCTTATCGGGTTCGCAAATAATAAAAATATATACTTCTGATATAAAAAATTATTAAAATTTTAGTGCTGTCCAAAATGTTTTTAACAATTTAAATAATTTTAAATTCAATCTGTTTTGGTAATATTTTTGCACCAATATCGTATCTTTAAAATCGACCTTTAAATAATCCTTGAAGATAAACTTACGCTGTCCAGATAAATTTATGTCAATTCTGTTTTAAATTGATGATAATATTTTTAATTCGTGATCATTCGTGAAATTCGTGGCAAGTTTTTTCCTTATTTTAACGGATGTAATAGGTTACATCAGTTAAGTCATAATTAAATGTAACCATAGCAGTAGTAATCTTTTCTTTTCTTTTTTGCTTCTCAGATTTATCTGACTTCTTATACCTTCTTTGTATTTCAAGAAGATATTCCTTTTTTTGATTTCCTGCTCATAATTATTTAACCGTTTTTTAATACTATAACACGGTTACATTAATTATGACTCAACGACCTAATTTGTGCCCACCTCTGGGTTACATTAATTATGACTCAATGCACAAAGCAAAAGAAATCTTACAAAATAATAAGAGCTAAGTCTAATGTTACAGCCGGCAGGTTATTTTAACCTGCCTGCTTTTTTTATGTCAACTTTCAAAAGTAGGATATGTTAGAATTCTGTTAGGATGAAAGTTAATTTTGTACTGTATATATTTTTAATAAACTGATTCTATTAAACTAATTTAGTAAAGATGAAAAAATTAACTTTGGTTCTATGTTTTATATCCATTTCTTCACTCCTGTTTTCTCAGATACCGATCCTCGAGGAAAACTTCAATTATCCTGCGGGTGATTCTTTAGGCGCCCACGGATGGATCCACTTTAGCCCGAATACTATAACTTCACCCAGACTTAGCGTGACTTCACCGGGACTTCTGTATACCGGATATAATTATTCCGGCATCGGAAATTCCGCCACACTTACATTTACAGGTAATCAGGATTCTTATAAGCCGCTGGACAGCGCGGTTTCAGGAGGAAGTGTCTACGTCTCTTTCATGGTGAGAGTTGATACTGCAAAAGCGGCAGGGGATTATTTCATGTCGTTTCTTCCTAATTCATCTCTGACTAATTTTCAGGCAAGATGCTATGTAAGAAGGGGAGTGACAGCGAATAATCTCTCTTTTGGAATTAGTAAAACTACAGCAGCGGCAGGCGGTATATTTTACAGCGATTCAATTTATAGCCCCGAAACAACCTATGTAATTGTTTTAAAATACAAATTCAATAACGCGACCAATACCGATGATGAGGTAAGTTTATTTGTCTTCTCATCTGGCTTTAATGTATCCGAACCTTCAACACCAACTGTCGGACCGGTTACAGGCACCGGAACTGACAGCCCTAACCTTGGAAGACTCGTTTTAAGACAGAGCACATCATCGTCTTCTACACCATTGCTGTCTGTCGACGGCATTTCTGCTTCAATGGAATGGTCGGGAGCATTGCCGGTGGAATTGTCTTCTTTCTCATCTTCAGTTTCAGGCAACCAAGTTGATCTTTTTTGGAGTACAATATCTGAGATCAATAATTACGGATTTGATATTGAAAGAAAAGAGATCGGAGCTAACATGCATGGCAAATGGAACAAAGTCGGTTTTGTAAATGGATACGGTACAATTCAGCACCAGAAAGATTATTATTTTAATGATAATTTTGTAAAAACCGGGACTTACAATTACAGGATCAAGCAGATTGATTACAACGGCAATTTTGAATATTTTGAACTAGCTGATGAAGTTGTGATCGCTGTTCCGGATATGCCTGAATTGTCTCAGAATTTTCCGAATCCGTTCAATCCTGTGACATTAATTAATTATCAGATCAACGGCAGCAGCAAGGTCAATCTGAAAGTCTATGATAATTCCGGAAAAGATGTGGCTGTCTTAGTGAATGAGTATCAGACTGCCGGAAGTTACAGTGTCAGATTCAACGGTGAAAATTTATCCAGCGGAATTTACTTCTACGTGTTGGAAATTGGAGGTGTAAGGTTTGAAACAAAAAGCATGGTATTATTAAGATAAATTTATTCTAAACTTCGGTTTAAAAGCTGCAAGGATTATGCTCCTTGCAGCTTTTTTATTGTATGCGAAAATCCTTTACAATTAATTATGATTTCTAATATTGATTTAGTTGTAATTAAATTATATGTTGTACTAAGTTTTTCAATTCAGGACACTTCCTAAATCACACAAACTATTTTTATAAACTAACCCATATATAACATGAAAAAAATTATCTTCATTTTTTGTTTTATTCTAATTTCAACAAGTGCATTCTCGCAAATCAGAATGTATGAAAACTTTGACTATCCTTCCGGAGACTCAATAGGTGCTCACGGATGGAAATGGAATACCGGTGTCACAAATACAATTTTTGTTACATCCGGTGCTGCTTTAACTTATTCTGACTATCCTTTATCAGGAATTGGCAACGGAACAAGATTAAGAAATAATGGAAATGATGCTTATAAGCAATTTCCAACTGATTCGACCGGATTTTTATATGCCTCTTTCATGGTGAAAGTTGATTCCATAAAAACCGGAGGTGATTATTTCGTTGCGCTTATCTCACCGACAAGCACATCTAATTATGTTGCAAGATTTTTTGCAAGAGATACAGCCGGTGGCTTGTCTTTTGGACTGAGCAAGACTACTGTCGGTAGTGGTGGAATAACCTATACTCCTGGTATTTACTCTCTTGGTACAACCTACACTGTAGTTATTAAATATACTTTCAATCCCGGTACCGCAGATGATGTTATGAGTGCATTTGTTTTCTCATCAGGTATCCCCGCTACAGAGCCCGGAACAGCTACAATAGGACCTGTTGTAGGGACTGCTTTGGATGCGCCGATCGGAAGATTTGCGGTTAGACAAGGTTCGGCGACAACTGCCCCAACATTAAACATTGACGGAATAAGACTTTCTGATAACTGGTTTGGTACACATCTCAGGATTAAATTTGCAATACAAGGTCTTGCAGATGTCGGAACTACAAGAACTGATACAATGCAATTTCTTTTAAGAAATACTACAGCTCCTTATGCAGTAGTTGATTCGAGAACTATTGGCACAGAATTCACTTCGGGGGTATCATTAAATGCATTTGAATATTTTAATGTTTCTTCAGGATCATACTTTCTTATGGGAATTTACAGAAATATGCCTGAATTCAGAAATGGGATTAACACGTGGAGCAGCAACGGTGTAGCTCTTATTAATGCCGATAGCTATGATTTTACAACTGCTGCGAACAAGGCTTTTGGTGATAACCAGATCCTTGCAGGAGGCGTATTTTCAATGTACAATGGTGATGCTGCATTGGACGGAACAATCGACGTATCAGATATAGTCTTAGTGTATAATGATGCTTCTAATTTTTTAGGCGGCTATCTCAACACTGATATTACAGGTGATGATTTTGTTGATGTTACTGATCTTCTCATTGCATATAACAACTCTACCAACTTTGTTTCGGAAGTAGCTCCATAAAATAACTGAATCTATCAGACTAAAAGTAAAGTGGGGTTTTCATTCCTTCACTTTACTTTTATCTTTTATTTGAAAAAAATGATCGCAAAAAAATATATAGAACTGTTTCTCATTGTCTTAATATCATTTTTAAATAATCAGTATTCATTTTCTGCAGATCCACGGTACACCTTAAAAGTTACCAATATTTTCAAAACGCATCCCAATGCTCTTGAATTCGACATTAATATTATCCATTCCAATCCTGATTCAAGTATTTTTGAATACGCTGCAGGACAATATTTTTTTAATTTTAATACGGCAATAGGGAACAGCGGAACATTCACGTATTCAATAGTTAGTTCGGATCTGCCATTATCAATGCAGCCACGAAATCCAATCGTTTTTGTAATCGGCGGCGAGATGCAGTTAAGACTTACAATTAACCCGATCCCAAATCCCGGACAGGGAATTATAATTTCTTCTTCAGGACAAGGTACAAAAATTGTTAGAATGAGGCTGCAAACTAATGCTGTCTTTTTTGATGAGCAATATTTACACTTGAGATGGCGAAACGGTTCTTCAAATCCTTATACAAAAATTTATTCATATATCGGTTCAACTCTTGTTGAAATAACCAATCCTGCAACACATTTTATTGATTCACTTTCTGTACCTCTACCGGTAGAATTAAATAATTTCACAGCTTTGGTCAACGGTAACAACATAGATCTCAAATGGACTACTTCAGGTGAAATCAATAACAAAGGGTTTCAGATCGAAAGAGAGAGTCAAAGTGAGTGGGTAAACTTGGGTTTTGTAACCGGGAAAGGAAACACAAATTCAATTAATGAATACAGCTTTCCGGATCGTAATCTGCAAAGCGGAATATACCGATACCGTTTGAAGCAGATCGATTATAATGGAGATCACACTTATTATTATCTGAGTGAAAATCCTGTAATAGGATTACCGTCTGAATTTTACATTTCACAGAATTATCCAAATCCTTTTAATCCTTCGACGAACATAGACTACAACCTGCCGGAAGCAGGGAATGTGGAGATCACATTATTTGATATGACAGGCAAAAAGGTGTTTACTTCTGTCAGCCCAAATAAGGCTGCAGGATACCACATTGTAAAATTGAACATGTCATCAATTGCCGGCGGATTAGCATCAGGCGTGTATTTTTATAGCATTATGTTCAGCGGTAGCGCCGGCACATATTCAGAAACCAAAAAACTTATATTTATGAAATGATATTTGATCCTTTCTAAAATGAACAAAGCTCCAATTGTAATTAAAAATTTGTATTGGTAATTTATTCTATTTTCTGTAATATATTTAGGTAGCATTGATTTTATATAAAATAAAAAGGAGCAAACTATGAGGAGACCTGATGTAAATATTAACATATCGCTAGCATTAACATTTATACAATTTCCACCGGATGTGTATTTGAATTGATTAGAGCAAAACGTGAGGATATTAGAATAATGTGACTTGATGAATAAATTAAATTTTCTAAACCTCTAAAAAAATTAACCTTATTTAAAAAATTATACCATTAAACCAAACTAAAAAATGAAATTGAACAAAAAATTTTATGGCTGCTATAAATTTGTTTTAGCAGTAATGCTTTTATTGACATTACAGTCAAATGTAAATTCAGCTACAGTAACGATACTTGTATCCAGTAACCAATTCACCCCAAGCAATGTAAATGTGAACTTAGGCGACTCAATTAAATTTCAATGGGTCGATGGATTTCATACAACAACCTGTGACGGAATTTTCTCAGGAACATCATTACCTCCCGGTGCAGCAACATGGGATCAAACAATGAGCAGTGGTAGTCCAATGTATATATACAGAGTAACAGTTCCCGGAACATATAATTATGTATGTATCCCGCATTCACCTGGAATGGCAGGAACAATAGTAGCTACAGGTGCCAGCAGTATTTTTCTTTCAGAAAATTTTGACTATCCTGCCGGTGATTCATTGGGAGCGCATGGATGGGTATCATTTAGCGGAGGATCAACAAATGTTCTATCGGTTACCGCTCCCGGATTAGTTTATGCCGGGTATCCATTATCGAATATAGGAAACGCAGCAACCGTTCAAACAACCGGTCAGGATGCATATAAGAATATGACCGATTCAGCCACAAGTAATTCACTGTATGTTTCCTTTATGGTTAATGTTACTTCCGCACAGACAGCAAGTGATTATTTCCTCGCACTACTGCCTCCGACAAGCACAACAAATTACACAGCAAGATTTTATGCAAAAGACACTACAGGCGGTGTTCGATTTGGTATAAGTAAATCAACAGCAGGAGCCGGCGGTATTTTTTATTCAAATACTTATAGCTTAGCCACTACCTACCTTGTTGTCATTAAATATGATTTCAATACTCCGACTCCGACTGATGCTATCATAAAGGTATTTATTTTTGCAACCGGAGTTCCTCCTGTTGAGCCAGTTACAGCAACTATCGGACCTGTAAGCGGAACTGCAAATGATAATACTTTAGGCAGAGTGGCTTTAAGACAGGGAACAGCAGCAAATGCACCTGTAGTAAGAGTGGATGGAATAAGAGCAGCGACTAACTGGAGTGATATTTCTACAGGAATTCAGCAAAATACAAACAGTGTTTCAAACAGTTTTTCCCTTTCACAAAACTACCCAAATCCGTTTAATCCAAGCACAACAATAAATTTCAGCATACCGGAAAGAGGATTTGTGAATTTAGTAATTTATAATTCACTGGGACAGATAGTTGAAAGTCTTGTTAATTCAAATTTGAATTCAGGATCATTCAATTACACTTTTAACGGGTCGAAACTTAACTCAGGAGTATATTTTTATAAGTTGACCTACGCAGGTCAGATGGGCAATGGTTTCACCGATACGAAAAAATTTATTTTACTTAAATAAAATTATTAAAATTAATTTAAACTGCAGACATGATGATTAATGCTAAGAAAAAATATGTACGCTGTATCTTTATGATCGGATTACTAATTCAGTGTATGGTATGTTCAAGATCAGATTCAAAAATCATAAGGATAGAAGTTGAAGAGTCAAAATTTACCCCTGAGTATGTACACGCAAATGTTGGAGATACCGTCAAGTGGTTCTACAACGGCAATGGTTTTCAGACAATAACCTGTGATGGCGCATTTCCGGGAACTTCCCTTCCTCCGGGAGGTGAGTCTTGGGATGCATCAGTGAGTGCAAGCTGTACATCATTCAGCTATGTATTACATGCGGCAGGGAGTTATTATTATGTTAGCAAGTTCCATGCACCTACAATGGCAGGAAGAATTGTTGCCGAGTCTATGCTTCCCGTTGAATTAAATGATTTTGTTGCTACTACAATTAAAAATGAGGTAATTCTTGACTGGTCAACCTCAGGTGAAGTGAACAATGACCGGTTTGAAATTCAGAGAATTGAGCTGACGAATAATAAAACAGATGATCCGGATGATCTGTCTTTTGTCACCATAGCAATCATGAACGGTCATGGTACATCTAATCTATCATTTGATTACAGGTATCAGGACAAGAATCTCAGAACCGGTGTTTATCTTTACAGGCTTAAGCAGGTGGATTTCAACAGTAACTACATTTATCATCTTTTAAGGGATGAAGTTACAGTTGGTGTTCCGGCTAAATTCAATGTATCGCAGAATTTTCCTAATCCATTTAATCCTGAAACAAAAATAAATTTTGAAATTCCGCAGGATGGTATTGTGAAAGTTTCAGTTTATGACGTTAGAGGAATAGAAGTTTCTGTATTACTGAATCAATTCACAGAAGCAGGATATAAGTCTATGGAATTTAATGGAACAGGATTTTCAGGTGGTACATATTTCTATCGGGTTGATTTTAGGGGGAAGGATCTGGAGAAAAGTGAGACAAAAAAAATGATAATGATAAAGTAAGTTAAATTTTAGTAAGGAAAAAGCCGCTGATGCGGCTTTTTCTTTTTAGGGCAAGTGTAGAACGGTTTTTAAAACCGTTCAACACCGCTCACAAAAAAAAGTCCCGATGATCACTCATCAGGACTTTTTGCGGAAGGGGAGAGATTCGAACTCTCGGTACAGTTTGACCCGTACGACGGTTTAGCAAACCGTTGGTTTCAGCCACTCACCCACCCTTCCGTTTCTTTCAGCTATATTACCAAATATATTGCTTTACAATTGTGATTTCAAGATACATCAATACTATTTATTTACTTGATTGATATAATATCATTGTATACTACAAATATCATAAAAGCCAGTAACAGTGCAAAACCTACATTCTGTAAAACTACCTGCACTTTATATGGAACGGGTTTTCTTACTATCGCTTCATATATCAACAACATAAAATGTCCGCCGTCCAACGCAGGGAATGGAAGAATATTGATGACCGCTAATGATATTGAAAGCAATGCAAGAAATCCAAGAAAAGTAAAAATTCCTCCCTCTGCAGATTGCGCTGATGCCTGTGCAATTTTTACTGGTCCTCCGATTGCTTTCTTAAACGGTACATCACCTTTTACGATTTTTGCGATAGTCTTAAAGAATAGTTCAATACCATAAAAATACATATCATATCCTGCTTTCGGGATCGCAGTCAATACGTTGTATTTTACCTCACTTACCGGTCCTGTATATTTCCCAACTAACGCCACTCCTATGGTTGAATCCGCACCAGGTGTTACCATGCATTCCATCTCTGCAGAATTTCTTATCCACTTTAACTTTGTTTCCCTGTTTGCATTCTCCCTGATCAGATCGGTTAGCTGCTGGTAATTTGTGACCTTTACTCCATTGATCTCACTTATCACATCTCCTTTGATAAGCCCGCATTTCTCCGCCGGCTTTCCTGAAATTATATCTCCAACTTCAGACTGCATTCCTTCAGGAAATATTCCGAATTTTATTTCAGTAAGATCACCAACTTTATCCTTTGGAATTGAAACCGGTATATTTTTGCCGTTACGTAAAATTATGAATGAAAGTGACTCTCCGAGGTTTTCAAAATATAATTGTGCCTGAACATCTTCCCAGGAATTTACTTGCTGATTATTAATGGAAACAATTTTATCACCCGCTTTCAGTTCAGAGTTTTTTGAAGGTGAACCCTGAGCAATATATCCTATTGTTGTAGTATCTGTTAGTGATTTTCCTTTTATTAGAGTAATAAAGTAAAAGATAAGAAATGCCAGAAGAAAATTCATAATGACGCCGGCAGTTATAACAACCATTCTTTTCCAGACCGGCTTTGCCCTGTACTCCCAGGGCATCGGCTCCTTTGTTATAAAATCCTTATCCATGCTTTCGTCGATCATTCCGGCAACTTTAACATAACCGCCTATGGGAAACGCGCAAAGTCTGTAATCGGTTTTGTCACCAAGCTCAACTTCATCACTTAGCTTGCCAAAAGTAAAGCCGTCTATTTTATTATAACCGAATAATCGGTAACCTATCCCTAATGCAAATACTTCTGCTCTCATACCTGTTAATCTTGCGGCCATAAAATGTCCGAATTCATGTATGAAAACCAAAATTCCGATGACAATCAGAAAGTAAAATATTGTGTTTATTAATTCCATTTATTTATTATATGTGCTTTAAAATGTAATTTAATTTTATTAATTAAGATTTTGAAGTTAAAAATATTTATCATTCAATTTCTTTCTTACTAACGTATCAGTTCCAATAATGTTATCAAGAGTCAATTCGTCACTGCTTTTATATTCTTCAAGCTGTTGATCTATGATCTCTGATATTTCCTTAAACTTGATTTTTCTGTTGAGAAACAGTTCAACAGCGATCTCATTTGCCGCATTCATCACAGTAGGATAAAAACCGCCTTTGATCATTGTATCATAAGCTGTTTTCAGGCATTTAAATTTGTCCAGATCCGGTTTTTCAAATGTCAGCGTACTGTGTTTTAAAAAATCCAGTTTAGGATAATCTGATTGTACTCTCTCAGGATAAGTCAGTGAATACTGAATCGGGATCTTCATGTCGGGAATTCCAAGTTGGGCTTTTACTGATCCGTCTACAAATTCAACAAATGAATGGATAATTGATTGCGGATGTATAACAACTTCAATCTGGTCACTATTAACATTGAATAGCCACTTTGCCTCAATGACCTCAAGCCCTTTATTCATCATAGTTGCGGAATCGATAGTGATCTTGTTACCCATTTTCCAGTTGGGATGCGAAAGCGCCTGCTCTACTGTCGCCTCCTCCATTTCACTTATAGTTCTGTTAAGAAACGGACCCCCGGATGCTGTAAGAATTATTTTTGAATATTTTTTTCTTCCTCACCCTTCAGGCACTGTAGTATTGCAGAATGCTCACTGTCTATTGGTAACAGTTTGTTCTTGTATTTTTTTATTAATGGAATAATAATTTCTCCGGCAACGACAAGTGTTTCCTTATTTGCAATTGCAATGTCCTTTCCTGTTTTGATTGCTTCTATAGTCGGCTCGAGCCCTGAAAAACCTACTACTGCGTTTATCAGAAAATTATAATCATCCCTCTTAGCAACTTCATTCAATCCTTCCTTACCGCAAAGTATTTCCAGGTTTTTAAAATTGTGAGTGGATTTAAATTCATTATATTTGTTCTCATTAAGGATAATGACACCTTTAGGGGTAAATTTTTTGATCTGTAAAGAAAGCTCCCTGATATTTGTGTTTGTAGAAAGGTATGCAATCCCTAGATCTGTTCCGTTTCTTCTGAGGTTTTCAATTACTTCAAGAGAATTGCGTCCGATTGAACCGGTGGAGCCCAGTATTGTGATTTTTTTAGAAGTGCTTGGCAAAAATTTTTTGTAAAAATAAAAAACTCAAGAAATTAAATTTCCTGAGTTTCGAAAAGTATGAATCCCAAAAACTTACATTAATTGAGATATTTATTTATAATTGTTAAAAATGCTTCTTTACTTCTTCCGCCTACTATCGTTTCCGCGATCTTACCGTCTTTATCTATAATAAATGTTGTGGGAACAGCTTCAATATTGCCTCCGTTTGCTTCCCCAAATGCATCTACTAATTCTGTGTTGCCATCAAGAATTGTATATGATACAGGATTAGTCTTTAAAAAATCTTCAACCTTTTTTGATGTTTCCTGCTGAAATACATTCAACCCAAGCATCCTGAAATTTTTATCCTTTAACTCGTTTGAGATCTTAGACAGATCCGGCATTTCCTTAATACAAGGACCGCACCAGGTTGCCCAAAGATTTACAAGAACTACTTTACCCTTCAGATCCGCTAAAGACATTTTCTTTCCGTTTTCAGTCCACATAAAATTCGGTGCAACTTTCTTTCCGTTTTGCTTTTCAACTTTCTCAACTTTGTAAAGTTGTATATCTCCGGTAGATACTTTTGTAGTAGTGTTATCGCTTCCTTTCTTATCATTCAATGCTTCTCTTTTCTCATTCATTTTCTCTGTGCTCTTCTGATCAACCGTGTCTTTATTGCAGGATGTAACTACAAAAACCGTTATTAGTAAGGCTAATGTCTTTGACAGTAAATTCATTTTGTTCAATTTAGTTAAAAATTATTTATAGTTGGTTAGAGTTGTTGCTATATCCTGAGATTCCATTGCCGCTACAGTTGAACAGATAATGTTATCTTTAAACCAGATAACTACGGTCTTGTTTTTATCTTTCATGCAGGGAAACCAGTTCTTTCCGGCTTTTACGTATTCCTTAAATTTATCATTAAGAATCACCTTGTCTTTATTCCCCAACAACTCACTTTTATTCGCCTGTAGAGTATATATTAGTATATTACCTTTCTTGTGTATTATATGAGCGAATTTTTCTCCGTAGATCTCATTACAGACACCGCCTACTAGAATAGCGTCTTTGACATCAGGGATAAAAACTTTAAAATCTAAAAATTTATCCATCGAATCCCCAAGGGTCTTAGCTACGTCGGATTTATACTGAAGCTTTACTTCACCTGACTCTACTTTATCAAAAATATTTCTTGAAACTGATACGAAATCATTTTCTAAATGCTCTGGATTGGTCTTAAGATAATTGTTAAGAAAAAATGCTGCAACTATCAGCACAACAAATCCAACTGAACCCAGTGAAAGATAACGTCTTAAATTTAATTTTTGAAGATTTGCCTGTTGAGTTAGAAGGGAAGGATTTATCTGAGCACCGGATCCTGAATTTGCGCTGATATAATCTTCTATGCCTTTACCAATATTTTGGTAAACATATATAGGAGTCTCAATTCGATTGGATCTCTTGATAAAGTTTTCTTTGGTGAGCTTTTCAAAGATATAGCGATTATGGTAATCACTGTCATTGTCGATCATTTTTTTTACAGCATCCTTTTGAGTCGCATCAAGTTCATTGTCAATGTATGCTGTTATCAGCTCAAAATTTAAATCATTATTTCCGGAATTCGGCATGGAATCCTTTTCAGGGTTGTTAGGTATTAGATCGGACATCTGCTCTTTAAAAAGTAAAAATTAATAATATGTTTTTTTGTTTTCTTATTTGATTAAATTATTCTCTACATCATATCCCCGTGTCTTAGCATAATTATAAAGCTTCTGCTGCAACATTTTTCTGCCCCTGTGCAAACGGCTTCTTACAGTTCCAATAGGGCATTGAACAAAATCCGCAATCTCTTCATAACTTAATCCTTCAAGGTCGCATAAAATAACGACAGTCTTAAAATCATCCTGTAAAGAATTAAGAGCACTGGTCATATCATCATCAAGCAGGTTCGAAAAAACTTTTTGTTGTAAATCAGTGCTGTCTATTTTTTCCGACCGGATGTTATCGAAAAAATTTTCGATCTCACCATAGTCAACCTTACCCGGCTCTTTTTGGTTCTTCCTGTATTTGTTGATGAATAAATTTTTCATTATTCTGAACAGCCATGCTTTACAGTTGGTTCCTTTCTCAAATTTATCAAAAAACCTGAATGCACGCAGAAATGTTTCCTGAAGAAGATCATCTGCGTCAAGCTGGTTACCGGTAATTTTGTATGCGTAATTACGAAGGAGATTCATGTGGGGCATTGCTTCAGCGTCGAAATCTTTTTTCCTTTGCTTTAAAGCATCTTCGGAAATATTTTCTTTCTCGGTATTTTCAATGTCAAATTCATTATCAAGGACAAGTTCTTCGCTTGCCGCTTCATTATCCTTTTCTTTAATATCGGTATTTGATTTTTGAGTAGTTGTGCTCATACTTTATTGGCGTGGTAAACTAATTATTAATTGATTCTGATTCAAGGAAAGAAAGAGGAATTCCTTACCTGTGAACAAAATTGTTTGTATGAATTTTGAGAAAGATGTTAACTCTAAATAAGAATGATATAAGACGTATTGATTTCTTATAATAAAAAAGAAAAGATTTTAAATAAGCAATTCATTGATTGTTTAAAGGGCGAGTAACGGGGCTCGAACCCGCGACATTCAGAGCCACAATCTGACGCTCTACCGACTGAGCTATACCCGCCATTTGTTTTTACAAATCTAATTCAACTTATGTATTATTTCAACACACAAAATAAAAATCCCGGGTTAACGGGATTTGGGTGCTCGACAGGCAGGACTTGAACCTGCAACCCTTCGGTTAACAGCCGAATGCTCCACCATTGAGCTACTGTCGAATTATGGAATTACAAATATAATCCTATTTGAATTTTTAATCAATGTGAATTTTAAGAATTTTTTAAAATTTTGAAATATCTTCTTATTTATTGGAAAAAGATCAGGTAAAAAATCCCGGCTATTAGCATAACGGGCTTTTTTAAGCTTTAGATTCAACTTTGTTCTGTAAATTAAAGCTACCTCGGTTTCAATAATGAAATTTAAAGGTGTCTTGATAATATTAGCGAATGTCCCGATAAACCCTGCAGTTTAAACAATGCTCTCCGCAGCTTCAACAATGAAGTTTGCAATTTCAACAATGAAGCTTGCAGTCTACACAATTAAATCAGAAGATGAAAAGTCCAAAATCCGGGATGAACTTCATATCGTGTCAGCGTATTATATGAAAAATACAGATGCTGAAGTAGGTATTGCTATTATTCAGAACTGAAGTGGATCAAAGGATCACCAAAATATGCCCGGAATATGTAAATTATTTATTTTTAAAATGAATGAAATTCTCAATTGAAAAAAAAATGCAAATTAGGTAACTTAAATCTTATAAAAAAATTAAAACAACTTTATGAAATTTCCTTCCGCTTTAAAATATACAAAAGAACATGAATGGGTGAAGGTTGATGGCAGTGTTTGTGAAGTCGGAATAACTGATTTTGCACAGGGCGAGCTTGGTGATATTATCTATCTTGATATTACTTCTGACGAAGGAAGTGAAGTGAAGCAGGGCGATGTGATCGGATCGATCGAAGCTGTAAAAACAGTTTCGGAAATTTTCAGTCCTATATCAGGGAAGATCACCGGGATCAATAATGCAATAAATGATAATCCTTCAGTTGTTAATTCTGATCCTTATGAAAGCGGATGGATAGTAAAAATTCAGCCGGGCAATATGGATGAGATCACTAATCTCATGGACTCTGAAAAATACAAAGAATTGATCGGAGCCTGAGATCTTAATATTGTAATACCGGAAAACTAACGTAACGAGCTTTAAAATTTTTAAGTACAGAATAATAAAAAGTTCTTTGAAGTCATGGATAACCTTAAGATCAACATCAGTAACTTAAAGGATGGTAAACATAAATTTGATTTTAATGTAAAAGCTGAGGAGCTTAGCATTGATGAAGTGGTGATACCTTCTGATATTATTGTTTCCGCTGAATTGTATAAAACAGGAAATCAAATCTCTGCATTAGTTGACCTGAATGGAACATTTAAACTTCAATGTGACAGATGCCTTGATGATTATGATTCCGGATTTAATAACAGGTTTGAAATTATTTACAAAACCGATTTTAAGAAGGATGTAAAGACAGTAGATGATGAGCCTGAAGATGATATAAAGTTTATTTCACAGAATACAAAATTCATTGATCTGAAAAATGATGTCAGAGATTATATTCTGCTTTCAATACCAATGAAAAAAGCGCCGGCTGAAATTGACGGTAACTGTTCATACTGTAAAAAGAATACTGAAGAAATGCTTAGCATAAAAAGCAAAGAAGATGTAAATCCCGTCTGGGAAAAATTATTACAAACAAAAACCAAACAAGAAAACTAATATGCCAAATCCAAAAAGAAGACATTCTAAAGCAAGAGGTAGAAAAAGAAGAACTCATTACAAGGCTTCGGCTCCGTCTTTAATGTCATGTCCAAATTGCAGTGAGATGAAACAGACGCACAGAGTTTGTCCGAGCTGCGGATTCTACGACGGTAAGAGTGTTACGATTCCTAAAAAGTAATTGATATCCTCTCATTATCACTTCACACTTCAAACCTTTGTATTTTAAATACTTTGTGTTGTTAATTTATGGATAAGATTAAAATTGTAGTTGATGCCATGGGAGGCGATTTTGCACCTTTGAATGATGTTTCGGGTGCAATCATTGCCGCTGAAGAAAGGCAGGAATCTCTTGAGATCATACTTGTAGGAAAAGAAAAGCTGATATCAGATGAGCTTTCACGGCACAAGGTAAAGTTGAAAAACATTCATATTGTAAATGCGGATGAAACTGTAACAATGACTGACTCACCTGTGGATTCCCTGAAATCAAAACCCGATTCATCACTCAGTGTAGGAATAAATCTCATGAAAGAAAAAAAAGCTGACGCATTTGTAAGCGCGGGTAATACAGGTGCGGTGATGACTGCTTCAATTATAAAAATGGGAAGAATTGACGGAGTGGGAAGACCTACCATCGGTTCATTGTTTCCGACTGATTTCGGCAAAACAATGGTGTTTGATGTTGGGGCTTCTGTTGACTGCAAAGCAAGTCATCTTCTTGAATTTGCAGTGATGGGAAGTATTTATATGAAATATATTTACAATGTAAAAAATCCTTCAGTCGGACTTCTGAGCGTTGGTGAAGAAAAATCCAAAGGAGATAATCTGACAATTGAAGCCCACGAACTTCTTGAAAGATCGAATCTTAATTTTATTGGAAATGTAGAAGGAAGGGATGTGCTCAGAGGTAAAGCCGATATTATAGTATGCGATGGTTTTGTTGGAAATGTAATTCTGAAATTTGCCGAGAGTGTTCTTGATGTAATTAAGGGTAAATTCAAAAGCTATGCTGCAAAAGGTTTTTTTAACAAATTATGGGTAGGACTGATGTACGGCACTTTAAAGAATGTTGTCCTAAAAGACTTTGATTATCAGGAATACGGAGGAGTACCACTGCTCGGAGTAAACGGTGTTACAATCATAGGTCATGGAAAATCTTCACCCATCGCGATAAAGAATATGATATTCAAAGCCGAAGAGATGGTAAGCAAAAAAGTGAACGAAAAGATCAGGACGGAGATAGGTAATATGAAACTGAAGACAGGATAGTTAATTAATAATGCATTATTGAATTACAGCGAAGATATGAAAGTCCTTATATTATAAATTGAAATTTTAAAGCATTAAAGGTATATTTGTTAAAATAAAAAGAGAATTAAATTAAATGGCTAAACAGCAAACATTTGCAGACAAAGCTTCGAAGCTTGGAAAAAAAGCTGAGATAACAGTAATGTGTCCCGATACAAATAAGGAAACAAAGCTAATCAACGTAAGACTTGTCGATGCAATTAAGACCGAAAAAGGAACCTACAAGTTTCTTGACAGAAACATGAAAGTTTATGAATCTACATACAAACCATATAAACCGTAAGTAAGTTAAAAGAGAAAAGGAGAAATTTTTTTAATGACAAAAGTTTGTAAAGTTACCGGTAAAAGACCATTAACCGGAAACAACGTATCACACGCTAACAACAAAACCAAAAGAAGACAGCTTCCTAATCTTCAGAAGAAAAGAATCTGGCTTGAAGATGAGAAAAGATGGGTCACGGTAAGAGTCTCTACAAGCGGTATCAAGACGCTTGACAAATTGGGATCCCGCGCACTGCTGAATGGCTGATACTTATTCTTTTGAAAAAAGTAAGCATTATCATACCCAGCCTTAACGAAGAAAAATTAATTGAAAGATTATTATCACAGTTCACCCGGAAAATTAGATCTGAAAACAATTTAGAGATAATTGTAAGCGACGGAGGCAGTATAGATCTGACAATACAAATTGCAAAAAAATATGCCGACAGGGTAATTTTAAAAAAAGATAATTTTCAACAGAACATCTCTCAGGGGAGAAATGAAGGTGCCAAAAATTCTCTGGGAGATGTTCTTATTTTTTTAAATGCTGATACCTGTGTCAGTGATATTGAAAAATTCTTCGCGCTAATTAAGGAAGTGTTTAAAGAAGACTCTGTTGCCGCTGTCACCGGTCCTATCGAAGTATTCATTGATGAAAGAATAATGTCAGACAGGGTGTTTCATTTTATGTTTAATAATTATGTGGCACTACTGAACAGGTTTGTGATGGGAATGGGAAGAGGTGAATGCCACATAATTAGAAGAGATAAGTTCTTTGAAAGCGGAGGATATGATGAAACACTTGCCGCAGGAGAAGATTTTGATCTGTATAAAAGATTAAGAAAACTCGGCAAGATCATTTACAGAAAAGATATGCTCATTTATGAATCCCCGAGACGATACAGGAAATTCGGCTATTCAAAAGTATTCTGGGATTGGACGAAAAATTCACTTTCAGTACTTTTGTTTAAAAGATCTGTATCCAAGAAATGGGAAGCTGTGCGATGAATGATAAATGTTCAATAATTAATGAATGACAAAAATTTTTTCAGTGTTCTTTCAAATAGCAGTGAATCAAAAGCCAGAACCGGAATTCTTGAAACTGAAAACTCAAACATTCTAACTCCTGTCTTTATGCCTGTAGGTACTACCGGTACGGTCAAAGCTGTGGAGCAGAGAGAGCTTGATGAATTCGATACAAGAATAATACTTGGTAATACTTATCATTTGTTTCTTCGTCCGGGAATTGAAATTCTTGGTAATGCCGGCGGACTTCATAAGTTCATGAACTGGAACAAAAGTATTCTCACCGACAGCGGAGGATTTCAGTTTTTCAGTCTTTCAAAGCTTAAGAAGATCTATGAAGACGGTGTTGAATTTTCTTCACATCTCAATGGTGACAAATATTTTTTTACTCCCGAGAAGGTGATCGACATTCAGAGAATAATCGGTTCAGATATAATGATGCCGCTTGATGAATGTCTGCCGCATCCGTCTGAATTTTCCAGGGTCAAAGAATCTATCGGGCTTACTTTGAAATGGGAAAAGAGATGTTTCGAACATTATAAAAGCACAAAAGAACTTTACGGACATTCACAGAAATTATTTTCTATAAATCAAGGAGGAGCTTTTCCTGAACTCAGAAAAAAAAGCATTGAGGATCTTGCAGAGATCGATTTTGACGGACATGCTATCGGCGGACTCGCAGTTGGTGAAGAAAATTCACTGATGTATGATGTTGTAGATCATGCAACGGATCATTTACCGGGGAAAAAGCCAAGATATCTTATGGGTGTTGGTACACCGATTGATCTGATTGAATGTGTGGAAAGGGGGATTGATATGTTTGACTGCGTTATGCCGACACGGAATGCAAGACACGGAAGATTATTTACAACTTACGGTGAGATCAATATTAAGAGCGCGAAGCTGAAGAATAATTTTAGCTCGCCTGATGAAGAATGCATAACATATACATCCGCGAATTTTACCCTGGCATACTTAAGGCATCTGTTCATTGCAAATGAAATACTTGGAATACAGCTTGCATCAATACACAATGTCGGATTTTATTTGAATCTGATGAAAAATATCCGGCAGGCGATCAATAATGATACATTAAAAAAATTCAAAAAAGAATTTTTAGTAAAATATACCTCAGGTATAAAGAATTAAAAAATTTATACAACTAATATTTAATAACAGAAACACAAATTAATTAAACGAAAGGAAATTTTGGAACATAAATTTATTGAACCGTTTTTGTTACAGCAGACAACGGGGGGAATTGAATCACTCTTATCTTCGATCGTACCTTTTCTTCTGATAATTGTAATATTTTATTTTTTAATATTACGTCCTCAGCAGAAGAGACAAAAGGAAAGAGCAAAGCTGCTTGAGTCAATAAAGAAAGGTGATAAAGTGATCACAGCCGGCGGATTGCACGGAACTGTCGACGGGATGGATGACAAGACGCTTCTGATCAATGTAGGAGATAACATAAAGATGAAATTTGAAAGATCCGCGGTTACAACAATTGTAGGTGTAACTGATATGCAGCCGGAAAAAAAATCATTACTCGGTAATTGATCTGATGTCAATAATAATTAATTAACATTTGCAATATGCAAAGTCAAAAGATGAAATATAAATTAAGTTCAATCGAGTCCGGAATTTCCGATTTCAAGAATGGAAAGATCGTGATTGTTGTGGATGATGAGGATCGTGAGAACGAAGGTGACATGATATATTCCGCTGAAAAATCGACACCTGAACTTGTAAATTTTTTGTCTAAAAACGGAAGAGGTCTGGTTTGTGTGCCGATGGAAGAGGAGCGTCTTGTTGAGCTTGATCTTAATATGATGACACGCAACAATACATCACTTCACGAAACCGCGTTTACGGTAAGTGTTGATTATCTTCACGGAACTACCACAGGTATTTCGGCATCTGACCGCAATAAGACAATTTTGTCACTGATAAATAAAAAATCTAAGCCGGAAGATCTTGGCAGACCGGGGCATATATTTCCTTTGCGATCTGCAGCCGGCGGAGTTTTGAGAAGAGCGGGGCATACCGAAGCTACTGTTGATCTGGCACGTCTTGCAGGTCACTATCCTGCAGGAGTTTTGTGCGAGGTAATGAAAGATGACGGCGAGATGGCGAGACTTCTTGATCTGTTTGAGATAGCGAAAAAATTTGATCTTAAAATAATTTCAATTAAGGATCTTATTCAGTACAGGCTGCAAAGTGAAAAGCTGATAGAAAGACTTGTCGATGTAAATTTGCCGAGTGAATTTGGAAAATTTAAGATCTTTCTTTACAAAAGTAAAGTTGATAACAAAGAGCACATTGCTCTTGTGAAAGGAAAGATCGACGGCAGAAAGCCCGTGCTTGTTAGAGTTCATTCGGAATGCCTGACTGGTGATGTGTTTGGTTCGCTGAGATGCGACTGCAGGGCACAGCTTCTGCAGTCAATGAGAATGATAGAGGAAAATAATAATGGAGTTGTGCTGTATATGCGTCAGGAAGGAAGAGGAATAGGTCTACACAACAAGCTTAAAGCTTATCAGTTGCAGGAAGAAGGACGCGATACTGTCGAAGCAAATCTTGATCTGGGATTCAAACCTGATCTCAGAGATTACGGGATAGGAGCTCAGATATTAAGAGATTTGGGAATACGCACAATGAAATTAATGACTAATAATCCGAGAAAGGTGATAGGTTTAAATGCATACGGTCTTGAGATAGTAGAAAGAGTGCCGATTGAAATAGAGCCTAACATTGAAAACGAGAATTATCTTCAGACTAAAAAAGAAAAACTAGGACATTTGCTTTTAATAAATTCAAATGATTCAGAGAACAAGACAATTAAAAAACAAAGGAGTAAAAAAATTAACTAATGATGAAAATATCAGACGTAGTATACTTAACGAAAAAAAGATTAGTTGAGCTTGAAAACGAATTAAAGGATCTTAAGACAAGCGGTAGAAAGCAGATCGCGGAAAAAATCGCCGAAGCGCGTGCTCACGGGGATCTAAGCGAGAATGCTGAATATGACGCAGCTAAGGAGGCTCAGAGTCATCACGAATTTAAGATCGGGAAACTTGAAATAATGCTTTCAAAGGTTAAGATCATTTCTCCCAATGATATGCCGAAAGACGAAGTTTATATTTTATCAGTGGTAAAAGTTCTCGACACAAAGACCAAGGAAGAAATTACTTTCTCACTGGTTTCACCAGAAGAAGCTGACTTTGAAAGAGATAAGATCTCAGTTACGTCGCCTATCGGTAATGCGTTGCTTGGTAAAAAGAAGAATGATGTAGTTGAAGTTACGGTGCCAGATGGTATAATCAAATATAAAGTCCTCCAAATTTCAAAATTGAATTAATGGCGACCAAAAGATTTGCTGAATTTAAAGTCGGACTTTTTGTCTTCGTTGCAGTTCTTGTGGTATTACTGACGATCTTTTGGGCGAAAGGATTTAGTGTTAATCTTTCCGAGCAGGAGTATTCAGTTTATTTTCCAAAGATAAGCGGGCTCAACGAAGGAGATCAGGTTAGTGTCAACGGTGTAAGAAAAGGTAAGATCGATAAGATCGAGCTTGCTGGTGATTCGGTGAAGTTACTTTTCAACATGGACAAAACTATCAAGTTAAGATCTGATTACAGGATATATGTTGCTGCCACTGAGCTTACAGGCGGGAAGGTTCTGTACATTGAACCGGGGAAAAGTACAACTGAAGTAAGTCCGGATGTTGCATTAAGAGGAGACCCGGGAGCTGACTTTGCATCACTTATGAATTCTTTCGGAGAGATCGCAACTGATGTTAAAAGCTTAATAGGTGATTTTAAAAAATCAACCGACAATCTGAACCTGGTTTTGAATAATGTAAATGAAATTGTAGGTGATGGTTATCTTAAAAGTAACATAAGGACAACACTTTCCAATCTCGCTGTTTCTTCCGCAAACTTAAATAATCTTGTCAGTGACAGCAGATCAGGAATAAATAACATTACAAGTAAGCTGGGAAAGACTGCTGACAATGTGGATGTTATGGTTGGTGACAACAGCAGGGAGCTGAAAAACACTTTGCTTGAAATTCAGTCGCTGACCACTACTGTGGATACGCTGGTTTCAAATCTCAATCTTGTTGTAAGCGACATTAAAGATAAAGATAAAGGCATAGGTAAGTTTATAAATGATGATAAATTTTTCAACAATATGAATAAGACACTTCAGGAAATTGAAATGCTAACGAAGAAGATCAGGAAAGACGGAGTAAAGATAAATTTGTTCTGACCGGTTAACATTCAGATATTCAGAAATAAAAAAACCTTACAGCATAATTACCGTAAGGTTTTTTTGTAATACTTAATTAACTAAAATTTATTTTAATGCAAAGCCAACATCTATTCTGTGAGTGGAACCGACTTTACCAAGAGAATTAAAAGCATAATCCATACTGTAATTTTCAAGGAACTTAACACCAAGACCAGTTGAGAAACCTGCAATACCAAGCGAGCTTCCGGTTTCAAGATTCTGTCGCTGACCGTTATTGTAACCTACTCTGAACTTCACATTCTCACTGAAATCAAATTCACCACCGACAGATAAGTTTTTAAATCTGTCAAAGAATTTATCGGCATCATCAGTCAGATTCTCAAGTTCAAAATGAACCCTGACCGGAAGATGTTCAAGCTTTTTGCTGATTCCTACTCTAAGATCAACAGGAAGATTTTCTTTAGTGGAGTTATATTTACTAATTTGCGTACCGGCATTTAGAAGGCTTACTCCAAAGTCCCACATTGTAGCGGGAATAGAATATAAAACCCCGAAATCAGCCGCTATTGCTGCTGAAGAGTAGCTGTCAATATTGGAATAGATCAACTTTAGATTGACACCATAATGGAAATTGTTTTTTGGAATGCTTGAGTAGCCCAAAGAAAGAGCCATTTCGTTTGCTGAAAATGTACCAAGATTGTTAGAGCTCTCATCAAACTTATCAAAGCTGCCATAATTAACATACCTTAGTCCCACACCAAAATATCCAATACTCTTATAACGCTGGCTGTATGCCGCGTTACCTGAATTAATATCGAGTAAGTATTTGTAAAAGCCAATTGATGCCTGCCGGTCTTGAAGTGTTGAAAGAGAAGCAGGATTATAAAAAATAGAATTCACATCATTTGTCTGTGAATTAAAGCTTCCGCCCAAAGCCGAAGCTCTAGCGCCGATATCTAATTTAAGAAAATTGTATGTTGAATTTGACTGGGAGTAACCGGTGTTTGAAACTATAAGAAAAAAAAGTACTAAAGCAGGAACAACAGATTTTATTTTATTCATTTGTCTAAGTTTTAGTTATTGTCAATCAATAACTATATTCTCATATCGTCTGATTTATTTTGAACAATAATATAGTTTTGAATTTTCATATTCAAGAACATTCATTTACATTAATAAATTCGGAAACCCGTAAACTTATCTTCATAAGGCAAGTCGTCAATTGTGATTGATTTTACGTTTGAATTCATAGGTCCTCTTTTTAAAGCGGAAATAAATTCGTTCATCATGCTTTTCCTTCCAACGGCTTCTATTTCAACACTGCCGTCGGTCAAATTTTTTGCATATCCGTTTATATTAAACTCCTGCGCCATTCTGCTGCAAAAATATCTGTAGCCGACACCCTGCACCAGACCTTTCACAATTATTTTAACTCTTGCTTCCATCTGAAAATTTAAGTTTTATGTATCCATAAAGTTCGGAGATCATAAGACCTGTGATCATTATAAGCGCTCCGGTGATCTGATTTAAATTTAACAGTTCACTTGTGATTATAAAAGCAAAAAAGACAGCCGAAACAGATTCCATGCTATAGATTATTCCTGCCCGCAAAGGTGTCGTCTCACGCTGATATTTAGTCATCAGCACTATCGTCAGCATCGTCGCTATAATTGAACCGTATAAGATTGTAATTATCAATGACGGAGTAAGCTCAATGAATATTCTGTCAGAAAATATTACTTCCATGAAAAGCATAAAAATAAAACTTACTAATGTCATAGATGCAAATTGCCCGAAGGCAAGATCATAGAAGCCAGAAACTCTTGAATATTTATCTAGGAAAACGATGTGGAATGCAAACGCGACAGCACTCAGCAGCGTAAGAACATCTCCGATGTTAGGTTGGGTAATATATGCTTCCGAAAGAACATAAAGTCCGATCATTACAATGACTGCGCCGAAGATGTTTTCAGGTTTTGGAATTGATCTTAATATGAAATATTGCGCGAAGGGAATGATAACGACGGCAGTTCCTGTAATGAACGCTGACTTAGATGCAGTTGTAAACTGTAATCCGATGGTCTGAAAAGCGAATCCTACAAAGAGAAATCCACCGAGAATGATTCCGTTTTTCCATTCTTTAAATTGTGTGAACCGGATCTTATTTCTAAAAAAAAAGGAAAAGACGATCAGTGTAATTAAGAATCTCAGAAAAATAAACAATACAGGAGATATAAACTGAAGTGAAAGCTTGATCAGCGGGAATGTAAGTCCCCAGCTTAAGGTAATTCCCAGCAATATCAGCTCGGCTTTATAAACATTTATAAAGCTTATCTCTTTTTTAGGAAGAGTCTTGTTGCTTTGCAATTTATAAACCGAATTTAGCTTTGTAAATAATTACCGCGCAGACAATTACCCAAAGCAGCGAGTTAACAATGATAGGAATGTCTTTAGTAACTATCTGTGTAGGGCTTTCTCCAAGATTTTTTTGATGAAGAAGATAGAGATAGCGGAAGATACCGTAGATCACGAAAGGCGTTGTGTATATAAGTTTGTCAGAATGAAAGGAAAGAATGGCTTTTTCCGAAACTGTATAGAGAGCATAAGAAATGATCGTGCCGGTAGCGGCAACGGTATTAAGCTGATCGACGAATACTATGTCATAGTCGCCCAGAACTTTTCTTTGCTTTTCAAGATTTTCCTGATTTGGACCCGAAAGCTCAGCTCTTCTTTTGGATATGCCGAGAAAGAGCGAGATAAAAATTGTTGTAATGATCATCCAGCTTGAAACAGCCACGTCAATGGCAACCGCGCCACCGATCACACGAAGAATGAAACCTATTGAAATGGAAAAGACATCAAGCAGAACTACATTTTTTATTTTGAATGTATAAAGAAGATTGTTCATCAGATACATCACGATTGTAATGATGAACAGTATGTTCAGTTTAAGACATATCAGAAAAGTTGCGGCAAGTAAAATCGCAAACAATATTTTCGCCTGACCTATGGTGACGTCTCCGGCAGCGATAGGTCTGTATCTTTTCTTTTTATGTGCGCGGTCAGACTCTACATCAAAAATATCATTGAGCACATATACGCTGCTTGAAGCTCCGCAAAAGGCAGCGAATGCAAGCAGGCTGGTAAGAAGGAGAGGAAGTTCCAGCATTCTCGCTGCAAAAAGAATTGGCGCGAATACAAACAGATTTTTGATCCATTGTTTGGGACGTATTAATTCTATAAGCTTTAATATCTTCACTTATTCTTTAGTATTAAAATTTGTTTTATAAACTTTCATCTCAATGCCACCGCAGATCGTGTTTTCCTCAAGCACAGCGCTTGTTACAAATGTCAAATTATCTTTATACTTATTAAGAAATTCTTTGTACCAGTTATCATAAATAATAATATAGGCAACATTATTTTTCTTTAATAGAGAATTTGTCGAATCCAGGTTTACATCCAGTTGATATGTCCGGTATCGTAAAATTTCCGGTGTTACAAGTCCTGCCATATCAATAATTCTGTTTTTATTAATGAACGTGATAGCCCCGATATCATTCAGCGCGATGGTTTCATCACGCCTGACATTTTCATGAACCCATTCAGCAAGCTTCACCTGTTGGCTGTTTATGTTATCAGTATTTTTCCCCAGGGCAACTGCGAAGACAGTAAAATATACAAATGAGAATATCAGAATGCATGCAAACCTTTTTTGATCTTTGAAGATAAAACTTTTCAATCTCAACAGGTGATTGCCATCCATAAGAGAAACTAAAACATAGACGGTAATAATATTTACAAAAGGAATTAACGGAATAAGATATCTGACATGATGCCTCCAGTTTGGGATGAAAATTGAAAATGCAAAAGGGAGTATAAGTAACCATAGAAAGATCAGATTGACAGATCTGAATTTTGAAAAATATTTTTTAAAATTTATTATATAGAATGGAATTGATATCATAAGCATAAAACCTGTGATCAGATTATCCCTGAAGAAGTAAGTGAACGCTATTCTTAAATATTCAGTATTAGGCAGGATAGAAAATCCTCCGCCTTGTCCTCTGTAAGTATTCGGGAAAAAATGTCCGCTGATCGAATAAGAAAATATCAGGTAAGGTAAAGTAAGAATCAGAAATATTCCAACCGCAGAGAGCAGCTTAAAAAAATATCGTTTGAATGAACCGTCTTTGATTAAATTTGCTAATGTATCACCAAAGTAAAGCAGGCACAGCAAGTAACCTTCGGGTCTTGAAACAGTTGCAAGGGCAAGGAAGACTACCGGCAGCAGGTTAAATTTCCTCAATTGTATGTTCATTACGTGAAAGTAAATTCCTGCAATGCAGAAGAATGTGAACATTGTGGTTTCCATTCCGGATAGCGCGGACCATGTAAATCTGCCTGCCAGCACTGACAGCATCGCAATCATTAAAGATATAAACTTCGGAGAGAAAGCAGATTTAAGATCCTTTAATGGTGAGTATTCACTTTCAAATATCAGCAGTGAAAGCTTGTATATAAATATGCAGGAAAGAAAATGAAATAACGCTGAGATGAAGATTGAACTAACTATGAAGTTTTTTATTATAAAGCTTATGCTTCCTAAAACAATTACATACAAAGGTGAGGTAGTGCCGGCAGTGGGCTCACCGGGATTGTACTGATAAAAATAACCTTTGGCAAAATTATCAGCGAACTGGAAATGTATCCACGTGTCATCAAGCGGAACTCCCATTTGACCGTCAGTATATACGAATTCAAAAGTAAGATAAAATGCGTAGCTTAAGATACACGCGAGAAATATATAGATGTAATTTCTGTTCAAATCTTGTTTAAAATAAAAAGAGCGACAATAATCGCTCTGAATTATAATTTAAAATTTAATTTACGATTTAAAAAACAGCCTGCTCTTCATAAACGCCGAAAACTTCTTTCAGCTCCGCGCACATCTCACCAAGTGTTACATATTTCCTTGCGCAGTCGAGAACACGAGGCATCATGTTCGTTCCGTCCGCTGCAGATTTTTTAAGTTCACTAAGTGTATTCTTCACGTCGTCAGCATTTCGTGAAGCTTTAAGCTCCTTCAATTGTCTGACCTGTTTCTCTTCAACTTCTTTTGAGATATAAAGTATTGGAATGTCGATCGTTTCATTTTCTTCAACAAACTCATTTACGCCGACTACTATTTTTTCCTTTTTATCAAGCTCTATCTGATATCTGTAAGCGGCATCTGCGATCTCTCTCTGGAAGAATCCGTTTTCAATACAGGCAATCACACCGCCCTGCGCATCAATTAATTCAAAATACTTTTCAGCTTCAGCTTCCATATCATCGGTCAGCTTTTCAACATAATAGCTTCCTCCAAGCGGATCAGCTACATTAATTACTTCATGTTCATAAGCAAGTATCTGCTGAGTTCTTAAAGCGATCTTAACCGCTTTGTCAGAAGGTAATGCCAAGGTTTCATCCATTGAATTTGTATGAAGACTTTGTGTACCGCCAAGTATTGCAGCCAATGCTTCGATAGCAGTTCTGACAATATTGTTTTCAGGCTGTTGTGCTGTAAGTGAGCATCCTGCTGTCTGTGTATGAAATCTTAATGTCCAGGACTTAGGACTTTTCGCTCCGTATTTGTTCTTCATTCTCTTTGCGTAGATCCTTCTTGCAGCTCTGAACTTTGCGATCTCTTCAAAGAAATCCAAATGTGAGTTAAAAAAGTGTGAGATCCTCGGTGCGAACGCGTCAACATCCATTCCTCTTGCAATGCAGTCCTCAATATATGCAAATCCGTCCGCAAGCGTAAACGCAAGCTCCTGAACAGCAGTTGAGCCCGCTTCTCTTATGTGATATCCGCTTACACTAACGGGATTGAATTGAGGAACTTCGTTCATTGAATATTCTATCATGTCAGTAATAATTCTCATCGACTGCTTTGGCGGATAAATATATTCTTTCTGCGCAATGTATTCCTTTAAAATATCATTCTGAAGTGTACCTCTTAATTTATTGAATGCAACTCCCTGCTTTTCAGCGACAGCAAGATAGAAAGCGTAAACCATTATTGCCGGAGAATTGATAGTCATCGATGTAGAAACTTTATCAAGCGGAATTCCATCAAACAAAGTCTCCATATCCTTTAAAGATGAGATAGCAACACCGCAGATACCGACTTCACCTTCTGATACCGGTGAATCAGAATCCCATCCCATCAAAGTCGGAAGATCAAACGCTGTCGAAAGACCTGTTTGTCCGTGAGAAAGCAGATATTTAAATCTCTGATTAGTGTCTTCAGGTGTTCCGAATCCGGCGAACTGTCTCATTGTCCAGATCTTTCCGCGATACATATTGTGATGAATACCTCTTGTATAAGGATATTCACCGGGATAACCTATTTCGTTATAATAATTTGTTTCTTTAACATCTTCGGGAGTGTAAGCGATATCAAGCTTGCGTCCGCTGAGGGAAGTAAACTTCATTCCGCTGCTCTTTGCTTTAGCAGCTTCTTCAAGCCATTCTGCTTTGGACGCGCTTTTCTTAGGTTCGGTGTTTTTCATAAAAATTTTTATTTAACAAATATAGAATTTTTGTTTTGTAAAAAGAATTCAGAAATCAGAAGTAAACCGATGCTCCGAACTTAAGTGCATTTTTTTCGAAGCGTGTAAATTTAAAGCCTTCTTACGTACGGGTATACGGAGGCAAATATAATTGTGTAATGATCTTTTCATTCCCAAAATTAAACCTGTAGCTATATTCAGCGAAGAAACTGAATTTTCTGAATATAAAGTATTCTGCACCTGCACCTATAAGAGGTCCGCCTGAATTACTTTTCCTTAATGCTTCTGTGCCGTTCAAATTTTCCATTGTTAAAAAGCTGTTTAGCCATAATTTCCTCCAAGATATCCATATGCTGTGAACTTTTCCTTAGTTTGAAAGTAATAAATCATGATCAGATTGAATCGAATAGATTTTCCAACATTAGAAAATCTGGATTGATCATCTTCATCTTTGGAATAACTTCCGTCAAACTCGAGTCTTAATGCAAGATGCCTGGAGAAATGTCTTTTAACGGAGATGGCAGCTCCATCGAAGTTTGATAATGTAAAGTTGTCAGAAATTGCAAACTGCACTGACCACATACCTTTCTTTAACGAATTCTTCTGTCTGTGTTTCTTATCCTTATGATTATTTAAACTCAAATCGCTTAATTCATTTTTGAAGTTCAGATCCTGCGAATAAATATTTCCCGTCAGCATGATAAAGCTTATAAGTAAAAATAATTTTTTCATTCTTTTAATTATAGAGTTAATAAAAAAGGAAGGTATCGTTAAACAATACCTTCCTGATATTTTATGTTTGTATCACTTCTTGTTCTTTTAATTTTATAACAAGCTGATTATTTCTTGCCGCCGAGCAGACCACCTATCATTTCCATAAGACCTCCGCCTGAACCCTGTTGATTCTTCTGCTGTCCTGAAAAGAATCCTACAACATCATCTACAACACTTCCGTCACCATTCTGATCGAGGAATGAAGCGAAGCCGGTTGAACCTTCAGGATGACTGTCGCGGCTCTTAGAAAGATAGCCCATTATTAAAGGAGCAATCATTGGAATGATCTTTGCCGCAGTTCCGCTGTCAAGATTAAAATTCTTGGTAAGAACATCTGTGATCTGCGATCCGGAGTTTCCAATCAGTCCGCCAAGATTACTATCAAAGTTATCTTTCCCCGCCATCTCATCAACGTGTCCGTCAACATTATCAAGCACACCCGGATCACCGTATTTATTTAAAATATGATCAACTCTCTCCTGACCACCGTTATTCGAACTTTGGTTTTTTAATCCGCCAAGGATCATTGGTGCAATAATAGGTATTGCCTGATTGATAATGTTCGGGTCTATGCCGAGTGTCGAGCCGATCTTCTCTGATACACCGCCTCCGAGGCTTCCCATTAGATTACTGATAAAGTCTGACATTTTTGTACTCCTTGTTGTTTAATTGATTTGGTTAAATGATGTTAATTGGTTAGTAATAAAAATATGGAAATTGTATTCATTTCAAATTTCAGGTTTAACTCAACACTCTCAACTCTCACTTATTTTACTGTCCTGAACCCTGAGATCATCCATCTCTCGTGTGTCTTGAAAAAATTCCGGTAAGTATTCTTAGTCGAAAGATTTGACGTTGCGAATGCTCCTCCTCTTAATACTTTCTGATTGTTGAACCACTTGTCGTTATATTCGGTAAAGCCCGACTTAAAACCAGGATAAGGCATAAACTCAGAAGATGTCCACTCCCACATATCACCGATCATCTGAGAGCATCCGTAATAACTTTCACCCTTGGGATAAGAACCAATCTTAGTTGTTCCCCAGAGTTTTGATTCAAACAAATTCGCTTTATCGTCATCAGAAAGTTCATCACCCCACGGGAACAATCTGTTCTCACTTTTATCTTCATCAAAGGAAGCTGCTTTTTCCCACTCTGCTTCTGTAGGAAGTCTTTTACCTGCCCACTTAGCATAAGCATCAGCTTCAAAATAGCTGACATTAATAACCGGCTCGTCTGCAATTTCCGATAATTTCTTTTCACCTCGGAAATCAATTTTAAACCATTCGCCATTGTCACCCTGCTGCCAGTATAAAGGAGCAGTCCATTGATTTTGCTTTACTGCTTCCCATCCTTCCGAAAGCCAGAAACGAAAATTCTTATAACCGTTGTCATTGATGAATTCCAAAAACTCTCCGTTGGTAACAGGATATTTATCGATTGAAAATTTATCCACATAAACTTTATGCACAGGCATTTCAATATCATACGCAAACCTGTCCGGAGATCTTCTGTTATCAAATCCCATTTCAAAAATTCCGCCCGGAATTTCTATCATTTCATTAACGATCTTTTTACCGGATAGGGAAGGAGGAGCTTTTAATTCAACAGGGAAATATTTATCGGCAAGCAAATGCTGCAAATCATAGACCATAAGCTCCTGATGCTGATACTCGTGATTAAATCCAAGAATGAAAAGCTGAATGACCTCATCAGTCACTTTATCCTCTGAACCTTTCAGAAAATTTTCAACTTCACTATTTACCCAGTTAAAATAATTCATCGTCTCTTTAACAGTCGGTCTTGAGATAGTTCCTCTTTTGGACTTATTGAATAATTGTCCGAATGTCAGGTAATAAGAATTAAAATAAAAATCATAATTTTCTTTATAGGGCTTATAGCCGGGATAATATTTCCGGAGAAGCTGATCATAAAACCAGGACAGATGTCCTATGTGCCATCGCGGCGGGCTCATAAAAGCTTCCGTCTGAACTACATAATCTTCTATTTCAAGCGGAGTAACAATTTCAATGGTTTGACTGCGGACTTTTTTAAATTCATCAGAAAGTTTTTGTATACTCTCAGAATTTTTGACAGATTTTAACTCGTTGAGAATATTTATATTGTTCATAATTTTCTTGTAATTTTCGCGGACTTCAACTTTATAATTTATATCTAAAAAAGAAACAGACAAATTAGAATGCACCCTGTCATCATCAGCAACATTTCGAAAATTTACGCGGATAGGAAAGTCCTCAATGACGTCAGCATTGAATTTGAAGAGAACACGATCACCGCGATAATCGGCAGAAGCGGAAGCGGCAAATCGACATTGCTCAAAATGATCAACGGTCTTGTAAAGCCTTCTTCAGGAAAAATAAAATTGTTCGGGAATGAAATTGATTACAGCAACTTAAACGAACTGCGTCTCCATATCGGATACTCCGTACAGGGAACAGCTCTTTTCCCGCACATGACTGTTTATGAAAATATTACTTTGCTGGCGCGCCTTAACAATAAGAGCAAAGAACAAATTAATGAACGGCTCAATACTTTAATGGATCTGACGGGACTTCCTTCAGAATTTAAAACTAAATATCCGTTTCAATTATCCGGCGGCGAGCAGCAGAGAGTCGGTATCTGCCGTGCGATGATGCTTGATCCCAAGATCTTTCTGCTCGATGAAGCCTTCGGCGCACTTGACCCAACTACTAAAAGCGAAATACATAAAGAGCTTCTGAAAATTCAGCGAACGGAGCCGCGGACGATCATAATGGTCACACACGATCTGCTTGAAGCGTTCAGACTCGCCGATAAGATCATCGTTATAGAAAAAGGAAGAATTGAACAGGCGGGAACTAAGACCGAGATACTGAATAGTTCAAATGATTTTGTAAAGTATTTTGTAAAGGCGCAGAGCGAATGAAAAAATTATTCATACTGATAATATTGATGCTCGCAATTGATCTGAATGCCCAGACAATTCGTGTCGGTGCCAAGCATTTCAATGAAGGGTATATTCTCAGTGAAATTATTTCGCAGTTGTTTGAAAGTAACGGTTACAAGGTCGAACGAAAATTCAATCTCGGCGGAACACTTGTCTGCTACGAAGCTCTTATCAATAATGAAATTGAAGTTTATCCCGAGTATACCGGTACGATCTCTGAAGCAATACTGAAGATCAAAGGTAAGATGAGCTATGAAGAACTGAAGAACAGTCTGATCGAAGAGAAGCTTGAGATGTCCCCGGAATATGGATTTAACAATACATACGCATTCGCTGTGAAGAAGGAGCTTGCAAAGAGATACGGGCTGAAGAATATTTCTGATCTGAAGTTGTATCCCGAACTTAAGTTCGGGCTTAGCTACGAGTTCCTGAACAGGGAAGATGGGTGGAAGAATCTTTCGCAGGTTTACGGACTTACGCAAAATCCGGTCGGGCTTGAACACGGACTTGCATATAAAGCGCTCGACGATAAACAGATCGATCTTACAGATGTATATTCGACTGACGGGGAAATTCCTAAATATGATCTGACTATTCTTACTGACGACAAAAATTTCTTTCCGAAGTATTACGCTGTTTCATTTTATAAAGCTGAACTTGATCCGAAGCTAAAAGAAATTGCAGGTAAGATCTCCGGACAGATCACCGAATCTGAAATGCAGAAAATGAACGAAGAGGTTTTGTATGAGAATAAGACCTTTGCTGAAGTAGCATCGAAATTCCTTATTGAAAAAAAGCTACTTAACAGCAATTCACCAACGATACGAAGTGAGAGTATGCTTGAACAGATCCTGCCAAAAGCAGTTCAGCATTTAAAGATCACAGGAATCGCTCTTATACTCGCAATACTAGTCGCTGTTCCTCTCGGTATATTTATTTATACTTATTCCTTTATTTCAAAACCTGTACTATACATAGGGGGCTTGCTTCAGACCATTCCTTCGATTGCTTTGCTTGCATTCATGATCCCGTTTTTTGGAATAGGAGTGCTTCCTGCAGTCATCGCATTATTTGTTTACGGATTGCTTCCTATATTAAGGAATACGGTAACAGCTTTGTTTACAGTGGATCCGTTGCTGAAGGAAGTATCAGATGGAATCGGGCTGACAGGATATCAGAAGCTTCGTTATGTAGAGCTTCCGCTGGCTGTTCCAACTATCATCGCCGGAATAAGAACTGCCGCGGTGATTAACATCGGTACTGCTACACTTGCCGCATTCATCGGAGCCGGAGGATTAGGGGAATTTATTGTGACAGGTCTTGCGTTGAACAATACAAAATTAATTTTAATGGGCGCGGTCCCCGCCGCTATCCTGGCAATTCTTACCGAGATCTTTTTTGAAATAATTGAAAGACTTGTATCACCAAAACACCTTAATAAAAAATAATAAACCTAAACTAATATAATGAAATCAAAAAATCATAAGATCATCAGGTCAATTTTCACATTAACAACATTATTCGCACTTGCGTATTTCTTTCAAAGTTGTAGTGATGATGTTACAAATCCTAACATCAATACGAATAATGCTTTCGTATCCGGATATCAGGATTCTGAAGCCTCAACGTGCATGACACTTTCCACTCTTGCTTATGTAAATGAGAACAATCCTAATTACATGAAAGACTCGCTTATCATTCAACTCGCAAATACCACTTATGCTACGGCAGGGAAGTGGTCACTTGTCTGGGGTCCTTCCTTAAATTCAGATCAAAGCAACATGATGTATGTTGTAAAGGATGCAAGTACAAATCCTGTTTCATACGCCATTGGAATAAGAGGTACGGACTGGTGCTTTCCGACTAACTGGGAGGAAGACATTCTTGTTTATGATCTTGAACATTATCCATACGGATCGCAGGAAGATTCGATCGCAGACGGAACGCTTATCGGTATGAATCAGCTTCTTGGCATGCATGATCCGGCGACAGGACAGACACTTGTTTCATTTCTAAATTCAGTCTCAGGTAATAACCACATGTTCATAACCGGACACAGTCTCGGCGGCGCGCTTGCTACTGTAATGACATCCTGGTTTTTGGATAATGGGTACGGCAGCAGGTTCACTCTAAAGTCATATACCTTCGCGGCTCCGACGATTGGTAATCCCGGATACGTAGATCACTTTACTAATTTGATTAGTACGAACAGCGCAGAAAGTCACAGGGTAATAAATCCGAAAGACCTTGTTCCGAGATTCTCCAGTGAGCTTGATTCAGTTATCCTTCAGGAAATTCCGACTTTTATTCCCCTTTCAATAGCTCCCATACTTATTGCTATCGATGCTTATTTTGTGAGCTATAATATTGTTTATGAGCATGTGGGCACAAGGAAAACTCTTGGTGTGATGTTACCTGTGAGCTGCGGTAACAGCGGAACATTTGATGATTATGAATGCTGGGTAGGATTTGAACATACAACGAGCACTTACCTTTCACTGCTTAATGCTCCTCAGGTTCAGACGGGAAATGATATTTGTATTTGGCAGCAGCCCAATGCAAATAAACAATTTAAAAAATAATTTTCAGGAGAATCGTAACCTTTAACTTGTAAATTGTAACTTTCAACTTACAGCCTGTTATGATCCGCTCTCCAGTTCTTAATTGCTTTTTTAATATCATCGGATTTAAGATCCTCCTTCGATGCTTTTTGAGAAAGTAAGACAAACTCTTCATCGGAAGCGAATCTTAACGCGATGATCTGTGACATTGATAATTTCGGATCAGACAACTTGCCTGTTATAACATAATGCCTCAGATTTTCTTCAGCACGTATCGCCCTGTCCTGCGCCTTAAGTGCAAATGCTCGCAGATACGTGTAGTTGAAAATTAACACAAGTAATATTAAAAAAAACATTACCGCGTAACGCATGTCTGTACTCGTCTTAAAGCTTACATATAATGTATAAACGGAAGCAATGGAAAGAACTAAGAGGAGTGCTGCTGTGACGAAGTGATACCCGACGCTGAACTTTTTGTGATTAGCGTAATTTTGTTCTTTCATGACTGATTGTTGGTTTATTAATTGAGATTAAATTATTATCCATTGCATTGATAAAATACCATTTCGCCCCGTTTATCTCACCGTTAAAAAATTCATATTCAGTATAATTCTCCCTTACCTGAGTTATACGTGATGTGCAAAGATTCCAGCCCCTTGTAAAATAAGCATTATAATTTGTTGCAACAGTATCGCGTCCCGTAATTCTTAAATTTCTTCCCTGAAGATCAAGATTGTTATCACAATAAAATACATTGACTGAGATCTGCTGATAAGCGGTGGTTTCATCCGGATCATGATTTAATTTCACAAGCAATCCCGTCAGTGCGTCTGAAGAATCGAATACACGAACATCGATGAAGTTCACTTTGGCAGAGGGGTTAGAGATCGTTATTCCTGTAACGCTCCAGTAAAGTTGACCAGCTGTAACAAGAAAGTTTGCCGGAGGTTCGGGCAGATCAATATGCATGAATGAATTGGGCTGAACTGTATTTGTCACAAGGACATTGTTCTGCATATATACTTTCAGAATTCTTCCATCTGCAGGGAGGTCAATAATATTACCTTCAACTGAATTAGTGAGATAATATATGATATCATTTCCTTTTGTCGGATTATCATTGCAGGAAGAAAAGAGTAGCCCAAAGCAAACTGTAATCAGGATCTTTGTTACCGGGATTTTTATGATCATATATAAGATTAATTTATCAGAATTTATAATACCATTTGGCGCCGGGGATCTCCCCGTTAATAAAACTATATTCTATATAATGATTGCTAAGCTTTGTCGTTCTCAAAGTTGTGACATTCCATCCAGTTCCGAGTGTTGCATTGTAATTAACTACAGTAGTATCAATTCCAATGACAAGTGTATTCTTTCCTGTAATGGTAAGTGGTCGGTCGCAATAGAATACGGACACGCTTATCTGTCCGACCGCCGCGTTTTCATTGGGACCATGATTAAGCTTCTGCAGTGAACCTCTCAGAATATTTGTAGTATCGTAAACGTTGACAGGCATTATATTAACATTAGCCGAGTTGTCCGATATGCTTACTCCCTGAATGAAATTTTGTACAAAGAAATCATCAATATCGATAAGATATCCTGCAGGAGGCACCGTTAAAATAAGTGTAAAAGTGCTGTCTGTCATTAAATGGGAGGCAACAACGTAAGTCTGTCCTGCATTTGATACAATTGCTCTTACGTATGGATTCGAAGAGGAAAGTCCCGTGACATTGCCGCCTAAGCTTGTAACAATATCATAAGTAACAGGATTATTAACTGCGGGATTGTCCTTACAAGAATTAAAGAATAGTATTATTGGAATGATGCTTAAGAAAAGTGAAGCCCGTATTGTTTTTTTGTTCTTCATAATTTAATCTGATTTAATTGTTAAAATTCTTGTAAACTTAAAATCTTTTACTTTAAGTATCAAGAGAATTGAGAATTATCGAATCAGGACGCACCCACTTTGTTAAATAAAAAAAGCCGGAACAATTATTCCGGCTTAAGAAAATTCAAAACACTGAACCTTTACTTTATCAGCATCATCTTTTTTGTATCGGTGAATTCGCCGGAGACAAGCTTATAAAAATAAACTCCGCTCGGCACTCCGTATTGTGAAGCATTGAATGTAAGTGAGTAGTTACCCATTGTATAATATTTATTATCGATTAGTGTGGCTACTTCTCTGCCGCGCATATCAAAAACAATTAAAGAAACTTCGGAAGATCTGTTCAGATTAAAGCTGATCTTTGTTTCAGGATTAAAGGGATTAGGATAATTCTGATTAAGCGCGAATGAGTTCGCGTTCTCAGTAATGTTACCGACGCCTGAAATAGGAGTTATGTTGATCGTAAAGTTACGTGCATAATTCCAGAGATCATTCTCCGAAGATGTGTCGTTGTTAGAAGAGTTTACGTTTGCAAAAAGAGTATCGACAACGTCTTCTACATTGGGAGCTATGTATTTAAAAGTGAAAGTGAGAGTATCACCATTGAAGAGTTTCGGGTAACGGTGTGTAAGTTCAAATCCCGAACCCGGAAAGCTTTCCGCTCTTCTGAGACTTGTATCGAGCTGTGTGATCTCAACATTTCCAAGACTGGTAGAAATGTCGCAACCGCCGGCTGCCGCGGGACCGTTGGCTACCTTTAAGATATATATTGCTGTATCATTTCTCTGAACATTAAGAGGACCTTCTATTTTGACGAACACTTCAGGACTCGGTTTAAATCCGTGACATACGCATCCGACTTCGTTACCGTTCTTTTTTGTCAGACCAACGATGCCGTCCCTGAATGCCATTATGTTTTGATAAATTGTAAAGATGAATGTCATAAAAATTAATGCATAAATTGTCTTACGAATTTTCATTTAGTATTTGATTTAATAATTTCTGAAATCTGATCTTACTTTTTTGTGTATGTCAGGTTTGTTGTAGGATCATCAGCACGTGAGAGCACTATCTTGTCAGCGGTAACAGTTCGTATGATATAAACTTCATCCACTGTTACAGGATTTGAAACCCCTTTACTTGTTGAATTTAGGATCAGCTTATTGCCGTCAATCTTCCACGAATTATAATCCAGAGTTGCCATGTTGATTGACTTTACCTTACCTCCGCTCATCAGATCAAATCCCATCTTGTATTCACTTGTGATCCATGAACCGACAAGTAATTCGGCATTGACCGCTGCATCAACAGTCTTTGGTGTTTCTGTTTTTTTCTCTGTTGTGGTTGTGGTATTTGGCTTAGTATCCTTAACCACGGGTTTATCATCCTTGCCACAGGATAAAAAGAGAATAGCTGAAACGAGAATAAATGAATAAGATTTCATAATATATATGTGATTTTAAATTGTTTAGTTTAAAATACTCAATATAGTTTTCTTTTTCAATTAAAATGACGCAAGACATGAGAGTGGACAAATCCGTCAAAATAAGGAAAAAAATTTCCATGAATTTCACGAATGATCACGAATTAAAATATTATCACTAATTTTAAAAACAGAATTAACATAATTATTCTTCTGTCCCCGCAGTTGAGCAGTTCGTTAATTTAATATAAACATTTACGGGAGACACAGCGGGGACGGATTGAATAAAAATTGTAGGGTGCAACCCTTGTGGTTGCCCTGTAGGGGAGTCGAATTCAGGTAAATTCAGGTCACCCTCCGCTATTAGATTTGGTTTGTAACTTAGGGATAAAACGGGTATATTATTTGATACAAAAGTTTGAGTTTTCTTAGTAATAAATATACGTTCTTTTACATTTCGTAAAAAACATCAACACATCTAAGGATTAAGTTTGCACGACGTAACACCGGTGCTATGATTGTTTTAAAGGTAAAACTTTAAAACGTATTTGATAAATATAAACAGGAGATAAATTGAAACAAAGTAAAATTATTGCGGCTATATTGTTCGCATTAGTTTTAACAAACTTAATCAGTTGGAAGCAAAATGCTGATTTATTTGCAAAAATCCGTGATGTAAAGCCTGAATTTGTACAGGAAGGTGTGGCTTCGTGGTATGGCCCAGGATTTCAAGGTCGAAAAACCGCTAATGGAGAGCGATTTAATACTTATGAAATGACAGCAGCTCACAAAACCCTACCTTTTAACACATTAGTCAGAGTAACTAATCTGGATAACGGCGTCTTTACCGTTGTGAGAATCAACGACAGAGGACCATTTATAAGAGGGAGAATTATTGATCTCTCTAATGCCGCTAAAAACGAAATTCAAATGGGCGGTCTTGCCTCAGTGAGGATCGAAATTATTGATCCTGAAGAAATAGCTGAAGAAGAGACTGAGGAAAAGGTTGAAGAAAACCTGACCCCATTAAACCTGTTTGAAGAAGTTTTCCAACCGACATCTAAAATATTTGTCGAATGGACTAAAGATACATCAATTACAAACAATGGTGAACTTACGGATGAAAAGCTGGTTGAAATTTTCAACAGTTCGAAGATAAGAATTAAAGTATTAACTTCGGATTTTGAAGATGCAAACCTGCAGATCTATCAGGATATTTCAGAGAACTCTGATTTCAATTACTATGATATAACCAAGAAGATTAAATTCATAAACGGTTATACGATTGAAGTTGCGAGCTTCACTAAAAGATCATCTGCTTCTGAAATGATTGAGAAGCTTGAGGCATTAAATTTCAGGAATATCTTCCTTGAGGAGATAGTAAAGGGTAATTCAAATAATTACAAAATTTACGCCGGAAATTACAAGACTCTCGCCGACACGAAGAATGATTTGGTTAAGTTGATAAATATGGATTATAAACAAAAGGTTAGAATAGTCAAGATAGGTAGCTAAATATTGAAAGCCGTCTTCAGCAATGAGGTCGGCTTTTCTTTTATGGGTCTGAGCTTGGTGTGAACGCTGTTCTTGCTTTAGAATAATAGTATTCTTCTTGAAGTTTTCTGAGAACAATTCCACTTTAATTTTCAAAAGCTCTAAAAAAACATTCAGCCCGGAGGCTAGTTTACTCCATACCGGGTACGATTACAGAGATGTCTTAGATTGAATTTTTGGGTAGTTTGTGTTATGTTATAAAAAACTTCTAATGAAAAACAGTGCCGTCCAAAACAATGTGATATAGAAAATGAAAATTTTAATTTCGATTAAGTACGGTTTCTTTTGAAAAACTCCCGCTTAAAAGCATTGCGGGACAGGCGCGCCAGAAAGCTTTGCAAAGAGAAGTTTCCCGCTGGTGATAAATTGCCGGAAATTCAGATCAATGGCGGCAGGAATTCCAACACGAAACGAGGTGATGACCTTGCAGCGGTGCTTGACTCG
>JAWXBH010000119.1:0-15345 GCA_034439935.1 bacterium | reverse complement strand
ATTACCTTACTTATCGATATAACTTAAAAAAATTATTTTATAGTTCCTCAATTGAAATCATTATCCATACCCAAAATTTTTCTGATCTTTGCCATTCTTATCCTTAATGGTAAACTCTTTTCTCAGAGCAGTGAATATTTAAAATTCTCTTCCTTTCCGGGAAAGGAAAAATATTCTTCAGGTGATACGGTTAAAGTTGCGATGAAAGTTACAATTAATCCCGGTTACCATATTAATTCTTATATCGTAAGCGATCCTTCACTGATTAAAACTTCTGTTACAGGGAAATCCGATCTATTCAAGTTAATAAACACATACTTTCCACCTGACAAAAAGCTTAAGTTTGAATTTTCTGAAAGCGAACTTAATGTGTATGAAAAAGATATTGTTATCGGGCTTACATTCCTTGCTGATAAAAAACTAGACGATGGAAAATATGAGATATCAATTACTCTGAACTTTCAGGCATGTGATGACAGGCTTTGCTATGCCCCCAAGTCTTTAACACAAATTCTTTCGGTTCAGATTGATAACAGCAGCCCATCAAAGACAGAGGCAAACATTGATTTGTTTAAAAATATAGATTTCTCTGCTCCTACACTTGATCCGGAAAGCTCGGAAACAAATAATTCGCTAACGGAAAATCAAAGAACTGAAAGTCCAAATTCTGATGAAGAGCAGGTTTCTAAACTTATTGAAGAAAAAGGCTGGATCGCTGCAATAATTTTTATTTTCCTCGGAGGTCTTGCATTAAATCTTACCCCGTGTGTTTATCCGTTGATCCCAATTACAGTAAGTTTTTTCGGAGCACAGGGAAGTAAGACCAAATCACAAAGCATACTTATGGGAATATGTTATGTGCTTGGAATGTCAATCACATATTCAGCACTTGGTGTTTTCGCAGCACTTACAGGCAGCCTGCTCGGAACAGCTTTACAGAATCCACTCGTAATTATAGCCATTGCATTGATAATGGTTGCATTGGGAACAAGCATGTTCGGTCTGTTTGAAATTCGTGTTCCGCAAAGTCTTGCTCTGATGGGAAACAAAAATCGTTCGGGATATCTGGGATCAGTATTTATGGGATTAACTGTCGGATTCATTGCAGCACCTTGCATCGGTCCGTTTGTATTAAGCTTATTGGTTTTCGTTGGAAAGCTTGGTAATCCGGTGACCGGATTTTTACTGTTCTTTGTGTTATCAATGGGTCTGGGGCTACCGTATATTTTCCTTTCCGCATCATCAAGCTCTATAAGCAAGCTTCCCCGTTCAGGTGAATGGATGGAAGGTGTAAAGATTTTATTCGGACTGATACTTTTCGGTATGGCGCTAAATACACTAGAGCCATTAATACCAAAACATATTTTTAAAATGGCTTTCCCTTTGTATATTATACTATCAGGAGTTTACTTAATTTTGGTTGATAAGAAAGGACATTCTTCATTAATTTTTTCTAAAATAAAATACCTGATCGCAATTGCGGCGGTCTTTTTCGGGACCTGGATGCTCAAGCCCGAGGGAGCTGCCGAGGAAGTAAAATGGAAGACACTTACTTCAGTCGAATCAATTGATCAAAGTATTGTTAACGAAAATAAGCCGGTGATGATCGATTTTTATGCAGACTGGTGCGCTCAATGCAAAGAGCTTGATGAGTATACTTATAAAAATTCAGAGATCGTTGAATTATCAAAAGACTTAAATACAATTAAAATTGATCTCACAAAAGAGAACGAAAGCATTACGAATAAATATAACATCAAAGGTTTGCCGGTAGTAATATTTATGAATTCAAAAGGCGAGGAATATAAAGATCTTCGGGTTACCGGTTTTCTTAAGCCGGAAGAATTTAAGAAAAAAATTATTTCAATTCAAAATTATAACAAATAAAAAATGAATTTTAAATCAGCAGCTGTGATAATGTTATCAATAGCATTTGCAGCCAATTCCTATTCTCAATCAGGCTCTGTGTCAAACGAGAAATTTAATCTTCAAAGCTTATCATCCAAGATCATTTCGGGAAATCCGAATTCAATTAAAGTGGAGATCAACCATCCGGAGGTATCAACCGGAAAATCACCCGGACTTGCCCTGCTATTTTCCCTTATCCTGCCCGGTGCAGGACATTATTATCTTAATAGAATGGATGTCGGTAAATATTTCTTAGGAGCTGATGCCGCTTCCTGGCTTGGACTGGTATCTTTGAATGTTTATGGAAACAGTGTCAGAAATGATTCGAGAACATATTCAAAGCAGCATGCAGGAATAAGTAATATTGATGATAAGAACGACGACTATTTTGCCAACATCGGTAACTTTACCAATATTTACGAATACAATAATGATAAGCTTTCCCGTGGAGAATATGCATTGGTCTATGATGTCAATCAGAATTACTGGAACTGGGATGACATCAATAACCGAGACACTTTTGAAGGTCAGCGAAAGCGAAGTGAACGAATTTATAATACAAGGATCGTATTCGGAAGCATGCTTGTAGTCAACAGAATTGTCAGTGGCATCAGCGCATTCTTCATGGCAAAAAATTCGGGCACAAAGAAAACATCATTGAACATTCAGCCGGAAGTTCTGTACAATGGTTACTCTGTTGACGGTGTTCGCGTCAATCTAAGTAAAAATTTTTAGAAAAGATCTTTGTATAATTATAAGCTTGTCATAGAGTATGACGGCAAGGATTTTAATGGCTGGCAAAGACAAAAGAATAATTCCAATACAATTCAGGAAAAGATCGAGACAGCCTGCAAAAAGTTTTTTAAGCATGACATTAAATTATTTGGAGCCGGACGGACTGACGCGGGAGTAAGCGCATATAGCCAGGTTGCTAATTTTAAGGCTGAAGAGAAAGTGGATCTTTACCGGTTCAGGTATTCTCTGAACTCACTGCTTCCTCAGGCAATTTCTATCAAGAAAATTTCTTTTGTTCCAGATAATTTTCATTCCAGATACTCAGCAAAGAAACGCGAATACATTTACAAAGTATGCAAGGAAAAAAGATCAATCGAAGGAGATTTTTTTTATAAAATTAATTTTGATATAGACTTTAAGAAAACAGAGAAGTTTATTAAGTTAATTTTAAAACAAAGGACTTTCAGATCATTCTGCAAAAAAAAGGAAGACAAGCACAACTTTTACTGCAAAATATATAAATTCAGTTTCAAGGCGGTAAAGTCAAGAGATGAGATCATCTTTCGGATAACGGCAAACCGGTTCCTGCATTCAATGGTCCGCGCGATCATCGGTTGTGCTTTGGAGACCGGAAGAGGAAAGATTACCATTACAGACATTAAACAACAAATAAAACGAGGAGAAAAAATAGATACGTATTATTTACCTGCTAAGGCATTATTTCTAAATAAAATCTATTATTAATATGAATAAAGTAAAAGTTATCCTCACAATCATTCTATGTTTTCTGTTTGCAGGAAATTGTTTCACTCAGGTTTCAAAAAACTATTCAAAACTTGATTTCTCTCAAAAGGTAATTGAGCAAAAATCTTCAGTCGGCATTTCAGAAAAATTTAATGCATCAGTTCAAACCAATCCAAATCAAAAGTCACCATTACTCGGAGCATTATTTTCCGGAGTGCTCCCGGGAGCCGGAGAATTCTATTCAAAGAGTTATCTTAAGGCTGCAATATTTCTTGCAATAGAAGCAGGACTCTGGACGGGCTATTCTATTTTTCAGAAGAAAGGAAACGATCAGACGGATAAGTTTCAGGGTTATGCAAATCAAAACTGGAGCTTAAACAAATACGCTCAGTGGCTGGTAGAGCAGCAGTTTGCCGGATATGGTGCGATCACAAATTCTCAATCGACAAATCTCGAACAACTTCGCCGCGAAATAAATATAGTTGAAGGACAAAACTTTTCACATCAGCTTCCCCCGATCGGAGAACAGCAGTATTATGAATTGATCGGCAAGTATCAGAATTTTGTGCCGGGATGGATGGATGCAGATCTTAGCAGAGTAAACAGGAATAACTATGGAGGATATACAACAACGATGTTCATAAGCTATTCCTTTGACCGCCAGGAAGCAAACGATTACTATAATAAAGGAACAACCGCACTTACGGTAATCATTCTCAATCACATTTTAAGCGCTGCTGATGCTGCCTGGAGTGTGTCAATGTTTAACAAAAGCCTGAAAGTAAGAACGGGTATAAAGCTGGAGAATAAATATTCCGGCACAGGTGAAAAGAAATTACTTCCTGTTGCAAGTTTTAATGTAACATTTTAAATTTGTTAATCCGAAACGTATGTAAAGTAATTTTTTTCGGAATAATACTCACGGGATTTTTTTAAAGCTTCCTTGTCATTCTTCTCAAACAATGCATACATAGTAGCGCCCGTCCCGCTCATGGAAGCGAATACTGCTCCGTGGGAGATAAGCTCATCTTTAATTACTTCAAGCGAATTGTATTTCTTAAAAACAATTTCTTCAAAGTCATTCACAAAAAATCCCTTCTTGGATAAATCAAAGCTAAATATGTTTTTATAAAGTGGTGCTTTAACCTCCTCCCCAAGATTCAGCTTTTCAAACGCCCATTTGGTACTCACATGAAGATTAGGATTAACAATAAGGATATCATAATTAATATTGAACTCACGAAGTATCTCCAGTATTTCGCCGCGTCCCTCTGCGTAACAAGGTTTGTTCATCAAAAAGAACGGGACATCACTGCCAATCGACAAAGCGAGTTTTAATATCTCCTTACGATTCTCAGCTATATCTATGTTAAAATATTTTATCAGGAATTTCACAATGGAAGCCGCATTTGAACTGCCTCCGCCAAGCCCTCCGCCTACAGGGATAAATTTTTTTATGTAGAGATTTATCTTGTAAAACTCTCTAATATTAAACACACGAAAAAAATTTTCAATGGCTTTATAACCAAGATTTTCCCGCGAAAGAGGAATGTAAACTTTATTCGAACCGAGGACTACAGAATTAGTATTTGTAAGTGAAGGTTCTATTTTGATTGTGATCTCATCGTGAAGCTTTACAGGATAGAAAATAGTTTCGAGGTCATGGAAACCGTCATTCCTTTTTTTTAAAATTCTTAAACCGATATTGATCTTTGAAAAGGATTTCAGAGTTGAGGTAAACATCAGTTTAAACTTTTTATTTATGAAAGATAAAAATTCTAAACGATAATTGTAAATGTTTAATAAACCCTCAGCATTGTTTTAACCGAGCTGCAGAATTTCAGGAAAGATAATAATGTGATGATTTTAAGGAACAAGCTTATCATTCAAATAATTTTTTGCATAGCCGGAATAGTTGACAGCACTCAGGTTAATATTGAGTATTTCTTCGGACGTCAGATCACGTATGATTTTTGCCGGAACGCCGGCAGCCATTACTCCTTCAGGAACAATAAAATGTTCCTTTATAACCGAGCCTGCGGCAATCAGTGAATTTGAATTAACTTCCGCATCATCAAGAATTATCGCACCCATTCCTATCAGTACATTGTCCTTTACACGGCAGCCATGTACAACGGCTCTGTGCCCTATTGTAACAAATGAACCGATCTCCAGTGAATATTTATTGTGAGTAACATGAAGTATGGACCCATCCTGAACATTTGTATTCGTGCCTATCCTGATATAGTTTACATCACCTCTGACTACTGCATGGAACCAGATACTCGAACCTTCCATTATGTGTACATCACCAATCACAACAGCGCCGCCGGCAATAAAGACATTTTCACTGATCCGCGGCTGTTTATTTTTATAATTTATTATCAAAAATTTTTCAATAAATATTTACAGAATTGCTTTCATTGACGAGTGTAATATCGATTTCACCCTGACGCAGATTTACATTATCAATCGGAAACAATTCCAGATTTTCCTTTGCCCATTTCGCTGCAATACCATTCAACGGGCTCGTTACATTATAGCTTTGAAAGGTTATCATATCACCGACCTGATAAATTATATCGACAAGTGTTTCGCCTGATGCCCAGTAATCACCAATGCAGATATCATGTGGAGATGCCATCCTGAAGTTAGGATGGAAAATTTGCGTGAGCATATTGCTTTGCGGTTTCAGCCTTGGATAATCCGCGTGAAGATAAATTTCAAACCTGTGCTCATTAATGATCTCAAGTTCCTTTTTTTCACTTGAAGAATTTTGAGTCACCCGAAGTCCTTTAACATTTTTAAAAATCACTGTGTATCTTTCCGGTGGAAGTATTTCTGTGTCATATTCAAATCTAATGTAGGGGTGATTGGAGAATTCCTCTTTCATTTTCTGAAAATCCGAAACTAATCTTCTGTGTCTTGGGCTCACAATTTAAACCAATTTAAATTTATGGAAACAATTGAAACTTACTTAATTTACTCCAGCGCATCAGGTAATTCAAGTATCTGACCTATTTTTATGTCAGCCTTATTCTTAATATTATTTTGTTTGAGAATGATCTCTATGCCAACTCTGCTTTTATAAAACTGATTTGAAATTTTCTCAATCGTATCTCCGCTTTTCACTTTATAAGAGGTAAGCTTAATGGTGGAATCTTTTGCAACGGGCGGAGCTTCAATCTGCTTTTCTTTGCTTAACTCAGTGTCAGCTTTTTCCTCTGCAGTATTACCGGTTGCTGCAATATTATTTGATAATGTATTTGTCAGCGGATCTGATACAAGTGATCTTCGTTTAAATTCTGATTCAAGAGTCATCTCATTGAGACGTTCAGCAAGTTTTTTATTTTCAATTTTAAGCTCTGCCAGATCTTTGGTGTAGTCTTCCTTTAGCAAAGCATTTTTTTTAAGATCAAAATAATTGTAAACCATTATTAGCATTAACAGGACAGCCAGTACAAGCAGTCCACCCGTTATGAAATTTTTCTGATTAACCACTTTTGAAGATTTTACCGGCAAATTGTCATTTATTAATTCGGGGACCGGATCAATGCTTACAAAATTATCAAACTCATCATCCTCTTTGACATCACAGACGTAATAACCCTTTGACTTAATCACCTTACTGTTTTTCCACGAGAAAAAACCCCTGTCATCTATCGTCGGATCAAATACATAAGCAACCATGTATTCAGCATTAAAAAAATTTTCCTGAATGAATATATCATAATTGGAAAGAAAAACTGTATGTCCGGGATGTGAATGAAACCAGCCAAGAATCTTTTTTCCGGGAAAATCATTCTCAAGAACTTCATTGATCCTGTCCCATGTCTCATGTGTAAAAGTAAGCCTGGATAAGGAAGAGGTCGTATGCTGAGCATTGATAACATTATCAATTAATATAAATTGCTCTTCCGTTTTATTAATACAGACATCCCCTACAAGCACGCCTCCCAGCTCATGGTTTTTGTCACTTGATAAAAATTTATCCATTCTAAGGAGTACATCCTGCCGAATGAATATTTTTATCTCATGTTCTGTCTGATTTTCTCCGAAATATTTATAATCCAGGGGAAATTCGCATTTGATATGAATGTGCGAACTGGAGTTATCCGAAACGTCGATTCTCATTTTGCATAATATACTCAATGTAAAAAAAATATTAAATCGAATTTTACAAGAAGTTTATCCGACCGGAAAATATATTTGTATACAAATATATCCGGAATACTTAAAATAATCGCAGCAATCAATATGACACTGGACAGGTTTTGCGATCACACTTCAAGAGTCCTCGATATTTTGTCATTCTGAGCACCGAAGAATGACAAAGGATTGAGTGTGTTAACTAAATTGTTTTATTCGCGAATAAGAGATAGTATATTACTCAGATTCAAATTAAGATAGAATCTTTCTTTCTACATTTGTAATTTTAAATTAAATTTATCAAAACAGAAAATGAGCATATTTTTTAAAGCAAGAAGCGGAAGATTCTCCGCTTCAATGGGAATATTTTTAATAAGACTTTCATTAGGATCTTTATTTTTATTTGCAGGCGCAAAAAAAGTAATTGACCTGCAGCAGTTTATCCGCTCAGTGCAAGAAACAGGTCAGATGAATGATACGCTTGCTTTCATCCTTGCTTTCATACTTCCTTTCATGGAGCTGATCTTCGGCGCGTTGTTCCTCATCGGTTTGTTTACTCCTATCTCAAGTTTTTTCCTTGCCTGCATGACGGTGAGCTTTATCTTAGTGCTGGGACCGGGGCACCCTGAACTTCCGTTCAGCTATAACTTTGTTTTCCTTGCCTGTTTCGTCGGCGTAATGTTTACCGGGGCAGGATATATTTCATTTGATGCATTGATGGACAGGAAAAAAAATTCTCCGAATCCTGACACGGTTTATAGAGAGCCGGTTAAAACTGCTGACCAAAAGCTAGACGAGGCTGAGGTAATTTTCGTTGAAGAAAGTGATGTGAAGGGGTAATTTTTAAATTTCAGAATTTAATTAGCTTATTAATTTTCAAAAAAAAAGAACTTCCGGATACCTAACAAATCCGGAAGTTCGAGCGAGTAAGGAAAGAACGAGTCTGTTGATCGTATATTCAACAGATTTTTTTTGGATAATTTTATAACACAATTTACTAAGAAGGTATTTTAAAACTTTTAATTAATCTGTAAGCTCTCAGATCAACTATACAAAGATACATCATATTTTATTTTCCATAGAAACCACAATTTACATATTTGTAGGATTCAAGATTAAAAAATTTCAAAGAGGTTTGCACAATTGGTATGGTTTGGAATAGAAATGTAAATATTGTTTTGGAGTAAGATAGCACGTAAGATCCGGATAATTCACTTTCGCTGCCGGACTATGTATTCGATCTGAGTAAAGAATTTTCTTTTGAATAGTTTATAAAGCAGGATCCTGTGAATTTTCTGAAGGGTGCTGCCTGTCTTCAGTGCATAATTCATATTAAAATCATTGATGTATAAAACTTCAAAACCATTTTTTTCAAAAACTCTGGTCAGTGAATCAATATCATGGCTTGAAACATGCCCGTCAATTTCAAAGACTTCTTCGCAATGAGGACACATTCTGAAGTTATAATCATTCTTATAAGGAAGCGCTCCTGTAAAGATCCCGTTAACAGTGAGATATGATTTTATATTTCTGAATACAATTTCATAATCATCAGCGGTAAAATGCTCAAGCCCGTGAACAAAAGAGATCACATCAAATTTTTTTTCGAAACGGCTGTCAGGCTTCATCAGATCGGAATAGTATAGTTCATAATTTTTGTAACCTTCCTTTTTAAGTTCATCCGATGTGTACTCAACATTCCTTTTTGAAATATCCAATCCGAAAACTTTTTTAAAATGCCCGAGAGCATATCGCAGCGTTAAGCCTGCGCCAAATCCGATCTCACAGAATACTTTGTCACCATTCAAAAACTGTTTTGCATTATTCTTAAGCATCTGAAAGTGACTGTCATTCTGCGGCTTGGCAATGGTCTTATACATACTCCTCATTTCAATTTCGAAATGATCATAGTGCTTTGACCAGTCAACATCTGAGTTTGAAATCGTTTGCTGCTTTTTATTTAGTTCGTCTATTAGCATGAACTATCTGACATCTTAATTTTCATTTTATTGAAATTACAAAAAATTGGAAACTGTAGAAACAGTTAAATAAATTAAGGGACAAGACTTTCAGGATCTCTTCAGTAAAAGACTCAATTCTTCAAAAGCACTCCGGAGAGAAAACAATTCAATGAGACGGAAATTCTCAGATTTTGAAATTTTTCCGAGTGAGTAAAGGCATACCGCAATTGTTCCGAAAGATACCAGCGGAAGTACAAAGGCAGCGCCGATAACACCGAAAACATTGACAAGGAAAATTGAAAGAATTATTGAAAATACCATCGATGAAATTGAAACAAGAAGAACATAATTATATTTATTATAAGCCAGCAACATGAGCGCGAGGAACATCCAAACGGGAATTATCAGAATTGTAAATGAGAATATTTTCAGTATTTCGATCGAAGCAGTGAACTGTTCACCGAACATTACCATTATAATGATCTCCGAAAAGAAATATGTGACCGCAGAAAGTATGATCCCAAGTATAATGAATGTATAAAAGATCAGACTGATCCTTCTTGCATTGTTTCTATCCTTGTTCTTGACATAGCTGAGCAGCATCGGCATCATCGTATAGCTTGCTCCCTGTATGACAGTCAGTAAAATTAAATAAATTTTATACGAAGCGTTATAAACACCTACCGACTGTGCATTAAGAAAAAACCCTATGCATAAAATAACAAAGGATGCTGAGATCCCTTCGGCTTTTGAGGATAAGCCAAGCTTATAAGCTTCCTTTAGGGTTTTAAGATTTGCTTTTATATTCAGATTAATGTGAATTTTATTTTTTCTGATGTAAGGTAAAAATAGAAATAGTGAGGTTACAAGAGATTGAATCACAGAAAAAATGATAAGATTCATAACAGACGGTGAATAGGTAAATACCAGAAATATCAACAACGCATAAATGATCTGCCCTGCAAGCTCTGCCATTGAATTAAAGTACAGTTTATTATTCGCAAGATAATAATACCGGATCGCAAGCAACTGCGAGAAATATGTCAATGAAAACATTAACAGCATAAAATACTTACTCAGGTCAAGGAAAAAGTAAGCAACAACAATCAGAATTAAAAAAGAGAATATAAGAGTAAGTATCTGAAGAGAAATAATTTTCCCGATAACAGTTTTGCTGTCGATCTTATCGCAGAGCTTGTTTGTACCATAGTTAAGATAACCGAAGTCTATAAAAAATCCGAAGTATGAAAGAATTATAAATAGATAGGAGAACAAACCATAGCCCTCAGGTCCAAGAGCCCTGGTAATAACCGGAAGCGTAAGAAATCCTATCAGGCGAGAAACGGAATCAACACCTAATTTAGAAATGAAATTTATAAGTAATTTCAAGATCTGTTATTTGTTTTTTTGACGCCATTGTGACGCTCTTATAATACTGTCTGTATCACCGATGTCAAACCAGATACCTTTGTGAAATACAATTTCAGAATTATTTATCTCAAAAATATTACCGGCGGTCTTATAATTCAGATCATTTTTAATAATATAGGGAGCGATCACACCGTACTTCACCTCAGGCGGTGACTTCTTATAATAAAATTTCCGTTTCTTCGTATCGAAGCTTCCCATTTCCGAAAGCTTGGCTTTATTTTTTATTTCATGAAGAGAGAATAGAAATTCTGTTTTCGTTTTATTAAATCTTCTGATAAGCAGATCAACATCAACGTCACAGATATTATCACTGGGGACAAGTACACCGTTCTTTTTCGTTTTAGTTCTTTTCTTTACAAATTCCCATCCGCTGAACATGTCACTTACACTGTCGTTCTGGATAATTGTTTGATAACCGAGTGTCTTTAATGCTTTATCATTATCTTTGTTGGTAAGAATTATGATCTCTTTTATTTGTGCAGAATTCTGAAGAAGTGATAGTCCGAATTTAAAAACAGGTTTGTCATAAACCGGGATGAAGGATTTGGATATGTATTTCGTAATTTCTCCAAGGCGTGTTCCTTTGCCTCCGCAAAACAGAACACCTAAAAATTCTTCCATAATATTTCCGTTCCTTTACTGCTTAACTTTACATCGAGCGCTATAAAATTCGGGTAGAGCTCATACTTTATTTTTTCCTTCATTCTCGGATCGCCTGCAAACGCAAGCAGAAAGCCGCCTCCGCCCGCCCCAAGCACCTTGCCGCCAAGTATGCCTTTCTTCTTTAACGTTTCATAAAGCTGGTCAATGAAAGGATTTGTCGTCTGATGATTGGTTGATTTTTTAAGCTTCCAGCTTTCGTGAAGCAGAGAACCGACATCCTTCAGCCTGAAATTTTTTGATTCAAGCAGCTTCAGAAAATCGTAAGACAGATCTCTGAGTTCTATAAAATATTTTTTCTTTGAATCATCAGTAGTATTCGCTCCGAGATTTGTCTGAATGCTGTTCATCTCTCTTGCCATATTGGTAAATACCAGAAACATTCTGTCCTCAAGCTGCTTCAGATTTTCCTTAGCAATATTTACTTTCTTTAAGTTTACTTTTCCTTTATTAAATGTAATCGAATTGAACCCGCCAAAAACTGTCGAATATTGGTCCTGCCTTCCGCACACCGTTCCGGCTGCAGATTCAAGCTTGTATGTCAGCTCAGCATGTTCAGTTTTATTTTTTAACTTTTTATCTCTTAAAGTATCGCATCCGAGTATAAGATTGCTCATGATTGATGATGAGGCGCCAAGTCCGCTTCCTGTTGTCATCACATCTGAAGTCATAACTACTTCGATACCTTTAAAAAAACCGAAATGTTCAAGCGCTGTTCTTGAATAAGCATGCTTGATCCTGCTCGCGATCGATTCAGTTTCTATTTCAGCATGATGAACTCTGACGTTGGAATCAAACATATCCTTTATTGAAACATAATTATAAAGATCAATGGTAGACGATACAACATGTCCTGTTTCACCGTTCATATAAAATGATTCAAGGTCAGTTCCGCCTCCTACGAAACTTATTCTTAACGGCGATCTTAAATAAACCTGTCTCTTATTATACAGCATTAAATTTTCCCTTCAAGCAAATATTGAATATATTTTTTTGTCCCTTCTTCAACAGTGACAGCAGGTTCAAAACCAAGCATCCTCTTGATTTTCTCAATAGACGAACATCTTCTTTTTACTAAATGCGGATCTGAATCTACATATTTGACCTTTGCTTTTTTTCCAAGCTGACGCTCAATTAATTCCAAAACTTCCCTAAGCGAAGTCTCTATTCCTGTGCCCACATTAAAATGTTCATTTTTTACATTTTCATTAAACAGTGCCAGCACATTAGCTCTTGCCGCGTCCGATGAATGAACAAGATCAAGAGTCTGTTCGCCGTCACCGTACATTATTATTTCCTGTCCGCTATGAATAGCATGGATCCATTTCTGAAAAACCTGAGTGTAGAATGCGCCAAGTCCCTGTCTCTCACTGTAGATGTTAAAATATCTGAAGCCGACATACGGGACATTATGCGAATACGCCCAGGAATGCATCAGCGCTTCCTTTGCAATTTTGGTAGCGCCGTATAATGTGTGATTATCAAAAGGATGATCTTCAGTCACCGGAACAAATCTCGGATTGCCGTAAACCGAAGCAGATGAACCATAGGTAAGTTTCTTGACATCAAATTCATGACACGCATCTATGATATTAAATGTTCCGTGAATATTTGTTTCAATTGATTTGTGAGGGAATTTATCGGAGTCCATTATCATCAATGAAGCCTGGTGAGAAACATATTCGGGCTTATGTTTTTCAAAAACATACTTTACCATTTCAGTGCTGGCAATGTCTATTGTTTCAAGCTGAAGGTTATCTTTGGAAAGGTGTTCTGAAATGTTCCTGAATTTTCCGTTATAAAAATTATCAACTACCACAACTTCGTGACCAAGCTCTAGGCACTGATCAACAATAAATGAGCCGATATTGCCTGCTCCGCCGGTAATTAAAATTTTGGACAAATTGTAGTTTAATTTCTATGCTAAAATTTTCTTATGTGCAGATTTTCTTTCGTAGATATAATTTATACATTCAGCGACATACCTGATATCTTCTTTGGAATACTTTGTGCAAAGTGGAATTGATAATATTCTGTTCATTAACCATTCAGAATCAGGAAGTTTAATATCAGGGTATTTATTTTCATAATAGATATTTTTATGAACGGGATAGAAGTGGAGGTTTGTTCCGATATTAAATTTTCTCAGCTCCTGCATAAACAAGTCTCTGTCAACGTCCTCATCAAGTATTTTTATGACATAAACATGATTTCCCCATTTACCTTTCTTTGTCCGGAAGACCGGTGTCTGGATCCATTCCGTTTCTTTAAAAAGCTCACCATAATATTCGACAAGGGTGTTTCGTTTTCCGATCAACTCCTCTTTCCTTCTCATCTGCGCAAGCCCAAGAGCAGCCTGCATATCCGTCAGATTAAATTTATATCCGGGAACAATACTTTGAACATGCGGACTTGCATTCTCGGATGAATACCGTTTCCATGAATCTTTGGGCAGACCATGATATGACCATATCCGGCATTGCTCAGCAAGTTCGTCACTATTAGTTGTAATCATGCCGCCGTCACCCGTGGTAATATTTTTCGTTGCATAAAAGCTGAAGCAGGACATATCACCAAACTGACCGATCATCTTATTTTCATAAGAAGAAAAAACAGCATGAGCGGCATCATAAATTACCGGAACATTAGATTTTTCCGAAACTTCATTGAACCAATCTATATCGACAGGTAAACCGGAATGATGTACAGGTATAATTGCTTTGATACAGTTCCCGTACTGATTTAGATAACTTAAAACATCTTCATGCTTAATATTAAGTGTATCTCTTTCAACATCACAAAAAAGAGGGGTGGCATCAAGCTGCTCAACAATGTTCGCAGTTGATTGCCAGGTTATGGTTGGAATTATAACATAATCACCTTTTGAAACTCCAAGAACTTTTGCTGCAATGAAGAGTGCCGTGGTGCATGAGCTTAGTGAAACCGCATGCTTAACATTATGATATTCCGCGAACTTATTTTCAAATTCCTTTACTTTCGGACCAACACTGATCCAGCCCGAATCAAGAGCTTCCATTACTTCTTTTTTCTCTTCATCGGTAATGTCGGGTACAGCAAGCGATAAAAAATCTTTTCTTACTTTCATCTTGAGTTTTTATACTAACATTTTCGCTTTAGAATCCTTCTCTGACAGAACAGGATCACTAACCGGCCAGTAGATATTAACTTTCGGATCATTCCATCTGACACATTTTTCATTTTCGGGATCATAATATTCCGACATTTTATAATGAAAGATACATTGATCGCTGAGAACAAGGTGCGCGTTTGCAAAACCGGGAGGTACAAGGACCTGATGCCTGTTATTGGAAGTCAATATAAATGCCTGCCACGCAAGATACTGTTTGGAATCCTTACGCATATCACACACGACAAAATAAATTTTCCCGTACATGCAATGAATAAGCTTCCAGGTCTTATTATCATAATGCAGTCCCCTCAAAACATCCTTCGCAGAAGTCGAAATATCATCTCTTACAAAATTCAGCTTTATGTTATTCCTAAAGTAATCTTCAATATTGTAAGTCTCCACATAAAGACCACGGTGATCTTCAAATATTGAAGGCACTATAAGCTTTACTTCGTCAAAGTTTGTATTTGAAACAGTTATCATATTTTGAGAGCCACAAAATTTATATACCCAACTCACTCTACTCACTCTACTCACTCTACTCACTCTACTCACTCTACTCACTCTACTCACTCTACTCACTCTACTAACTCAACTCACTCTACT
>JAWXBH010000118.1:0-33393 GCA_034439935.1 bacterium | reverse complement strand
GAAAAGTGTGTAACTGGAGGAATTGTTTGTAAATAATGTTGCTCCCGCATCGACTGTTACATTTCCAAACAATCTTCCATTGTGAGGTGATGATAATTCCGATACTGTAGCTGTCCCCGTGTTTACTTTAAATGCGGCATTAAAATTTGATCCAGTCCTGACATTTACGAAAACAGCTCCCTGAGTCTGAAATGTCCCGGCTACTGTAACAGTGCCATCTTTCAAAAGTGTGAAATCGTTGCCAATGCCGTTTACAATAGTAAATACAATGGAAGTGTTTATTGTAATAGTGCCGGCAGACTCAACAGTTACTTGGTCTGCGCTCACGCTTGAAGTAACTGTAACATTATGTGAAAGTTTTATTGTTATTGAACCGCTTGTATCCCGTGGTGTACTTGTAGCAGCAAACCACGTCGACCCGTTATTTGTAGACATTTCCCAGGTGGAATTTACGTCCCAATTGCCGGAGGTAAACGCTTCTGAACTGCTCATTTGCCGAATACACCCTCGCATTAAATAAAACCATAAATAGTAATAAACCTGCTAAACTGTTGATAATTTTTTTCATTTAAATCTCCTTTCCATAGATTTTTATTGAGTTTAAAATTTTAAGTTAAAAAGAAACCTCTCAATACAATTTTGATGTTGAACTTTGTGTTTCATCATTCTAAGTTCGTATGGAGTACGATGCAATAGTTGTGTATGTGAGAGGAATCTTAAAAACAGGAAATTTTTTGCAGTCTTGTACGCCATGTGCAAATTAAATCTAATTCCGTCTGAGTTCCAAAGAAAAATTTACATTGGTTTAGGAGTTTCAAAACCGGAGTCATTCACTTTAATATCTGATTTTAAATTAAATTTAAAGCATTTAAAGTTTTGTTGTGTATAGTCTTTAGGAATCGTGTTCGTATCTCAGGAAATTTTTTTGACAATTTTAAATTTTATAAGCCGTTTTGTTTGAGAACATAAAAACATATTTTGAATATGATGACAAACTGAAGAGACTGGTAAGTAAAATTACAGGAATCCTCATTATCCTTTACAGCTTCTTCTCGGGAATCGTACTGACCTACATATTTAGTGAGCTGACCGGAATTTCCTTAAAATCTTTGATCTTAAATATACTGTTATATCTTACTGGAGGTATTGCCGGAGGAGCAGGAGTTTTGAGGTTAATAATTACTTTGGTAAATCTTGTTATTCGGGAAGAGAGTATGGAAAAGTATTCCTATTTAAGGTTAATACTTTTTGTTACAATTATAATATATCTTTTTTTGACTGTAATTTCTTTTGCTACAGGGATCTATTCAGTAATTTCAGAAATACTTTTTAGATAAAACGTGAGATGCGAGACGTCAGATGTAAAAAGAAAATTTTCAAATCCTAAAACCAGACATCCAAAATACCATCTTGTTATACAGTAAATAAAATCAGTTTACATTTGCCAATTTTCTTTCAATAAAAAAATCCCTGTTCGTTTTCGCAGACAGGGATTTGAATAAATTTTATTGCTATAAATTTATATTACTATAAATTTATTTAAGTACAACCATCTTCAATGTATTTTCGAATGAATTGCTTGTACCTGAAACCTGGATCTTGTAATAGTAAACACCACTTGCAACATTAGCAGCGTTGAATACTTCATTGTAGTATCCTGCTGTTCTGTTTTCGTTTACTAACATAGATACAAGCTTACCGCTCATATCATATACTGACAATGTTACTTTTCCATCTACCGGAATTTCAAAATTAATCTTTGTTACAGGATTGAACGGGTTTGGATAATTTTGAGCAAGATTGAATCTTGAAGGAACTCCGATAACTACTTCTGAGATCAGGTTGTGATATTCAAAGTTACCGTTGAAATCAACTTGTTTCAGTCTGTAGCTGTAATTACCCATTGCAAGACCTCTGTCTGAGAATGAATATGTCATTGGTGTTGATACAGTTCCGTTTCCGTTTACTGTTCCAACAACTGACCACTCACTGCTGTTAACTAATGATCTTTCGATTTCGAATCTTGAGTTGTTTGTTTCTGTTGATGTTGACCAGTTAAGTGTTACGTTATTACCGCTGATCAGTGATGTGAATGATGAAAGCTCAACAGGAAATACAACGTCATATGTAAATGAACAGATTGTTTGTCCGCCGCAACTGTCTGTAGCTGTGAATGAAACGATGTTAGCACCGAGTTGTCCTATTGTTGGTGTCCAACTGAATGTGCTCATTACAGGATTACCTGATGTTGGAAGAGCTGGATTCATTGTTGCTCCTGCAGGAAGTCCTGAAGAGTTTAATGAAACTGAATTCGGCTCAATATCTGATGCCTTAACTGTGAATGTAATAAGATTTCCAACTAACGGCTGTGTTACAGAACCGCAGGTTGGTGTTGGAGCATCAAATGTTGGTAAATTTGGATTGGTACATTGTGGTAAAATGTTGATCAGGAAGTCAACAGCTACTCTTGTTCTGATGATTGATGTATCAGCTGAATTTCTGTCTTCGATGATCACCTGGCATGAATAAAGTCCGCCTAAAACTGCTGCTGTTGTATTCCATGTTACAAGTCCGTTTGCAGAATTGATAACTGCAGGGAAACCGCCGGCTGATGGTGGGTTTTGGCTTACGCCGCCCATTTCAGCCAATGAAGCGAATCTCCATTTCAATGTTGTAGAAGGATCACTGTCAAAAGCAGGAACTGAGAATGTTGAAGCAGGTCCTTGTACAAGTCCGACTATAACAGGTAAGCTGCTTACAGGTGAATTGTTTCCTGTTGAAACATCAACGATTGTTGAAACTCTGTAAGACTGACCGGGATTGTTGATTTCAATACTATTTCTTGCACTTGAGAATATCTCTGCTTGAAAAGGTCCGGCTCCTGCATAAGTATGTGTAATTGTTTGCTTTGAAGTATCACCGGGTTGTACAGCTCTTCCGATAAGGAAGTTGTTTGGTATGTCAATTGCAATGACTCTGTACTGCAATGTTCCGGTAGCTGAAGCATCACCGAAATCAAGTGATGTTGCTCCTATGGTCTCAGTAATTAAAGATCCTACAACAGGCGCACCATATCCGTTTCTTCTGAAAGCGTCGATGAGTGTAAATGTAACTTCATTAGGATTTAGTGGATTCTTTACGTAGGTCAGATGACCATACCTGAAGTGTGATGCATTAGCTTCAGTTGTGAAACACATTGTGAGGATTGCAATGATTGCAAAGCTGCATAATGTCATGGACAATTTTGTAAATGCTTTCATTTTTAGTTCCTTTGTTTAGTTAATAAATATTTTTTGGATAATTTTGTTAATGTGGAAATTTATGGTTATCAGATTGGTGGACAGTTATCCTCCTTTCAGCCTACCTTTGTGTAAATTATTTTTTAAATAATAAATTGAATTATTCTTTAGTCGTTTGATATAGTCGTTTGATATAGTCGTTTGATACCTGAAAACAATTCAAACATCATCCTTAAGCTAACTAATCTAAATGCGAATACCTTAAAATGCTATTAGCGGGGTTTGGTTTTATAGCAATTTCAACTTAATACTTTCTATTTGATAAGTCAAGTTACAGGTTGTCTCCGACAGATTTTTATTGTATACAAAAAAAAAAATATGATATGAGTTGTTTTATACTAAGGTTATGTATCTCTAAATATGAATTTAAACCGGAGTTTATTTCAAATCAGTATTTACTTTAAACTTACATCATTTAATATTAAATTTACGAAACAACGAATAAAATTCTTATGAACAGTCTTTTCAAATTTGTGTTTAACTTAATTTTCATTTTAATTGTAATATTTTTGGCTGACAATACTTATTCACAGGTTTCTCAGGAATGGATCCACAGATATACAGGACCCGAATCAAGCACCGATACACCCGCTGATTTTATAGAGGATGCGGACGGTAATTTTTATCTTACGGGCAAAAGTATTTTAAGCGGAGGTTTCTCCGACATTATCACAGTCAAATACAACTCCGCCGGAATTCGTCAATGGATCTCAAAGTATGGCAGCTTGGATAATCTTAATGACGAAGGCATTGGTGTTTGCGTAGATAATTCCGGCAATGTCTACATAGCCGGAAGCAGCAGGTCACTCGCTAACCAGTATAACATGGTACTGATAAAATATGATCAGTCTGGAGTTCAGCAATGGATAAGGCAATATAACGGACTTTCAAATTCTGATGACATTTCTTCAGGCATCGCTATCGATAATAACGGCTTTGTTTATTTAGCGGGCTACAGCTACGCGGCTGCAACAGGGAATGATTATGTCCTGGTGAAATATGATCTTGCCGGAACATTTCAATGGTCACAGCGATGGAACGGTATTTCAAACTCCGATGATTATCTCAGAAAAATTTGCTTAACTTCCACCGGTGATGTTGTTGTTTCAGGATCCGGATACGAATCCGGCTCATCCTACGATTATGTCACATTGAAATACAACGGCGCGGGCAGCTTACTATGGACAAAGAAATATAACGGTCCTTCTTCGCTTGATGATCAGCTGTTGAATATGAAGATCGACGCTCTTGATAATGTATTTATCTGTGGTAAAAGTGTCGGATCAGGAACAGGTTACGATTACGCTGCAGTAAAATATAACTCAGCAGGAGTTCAGCAATGGGATGCAAGATATAACCGCGGTCCTGGTGTGACTGACGAGTCCGCAAGCTCACTTAGCTTAGATCAAAATGGGAATGTATTTGTCACCGGCTACAGTTTTCAGAACGGATCATATTATGATTTTGTAACAATAAAATATAATTCATCGGGAATTTCTCAATGGACAAAAATATATAACGGACCCGAAAATTATTTTGATAAAGCAACCGATGTCAAAGCAGACGCTTCGGGAAATGTTTTTGTAACCGGATTGAGCATCAAAGCTTCAGACGGAACTACTGACTTTACTACAATTAAATATGATGAGAACGGTGATGCAAAATGGATAAAGTCATATAACGGTCCCGGCAACTTGGATGATGTTCCGATCAGAGTTGACATAGATAAGAACGGCTATCCTTTTGTAATCGGCAACAGCTACAGTTATTTCTTCAGACCGTTCCTGACGAATCCGATGTGCGGAACCAGTGATTACATCGTGTTAAAATATAATACAAACGGAAATTTTATATGGGAAACCCGCTATGACGGTTCGGGTACCGGATTGGATGAAAGTGTTTCATTAACCAATGACAACAACGGAAACTCTTATGTCGCAGGTTACAGCTATGACAATGTAGCGAACTTTGATTATGCAACAATAAAATATAATTCTGCAGGAGCTCCTCAATGGGTTGCAAGGTATGACGGTTTTAATTCTATTGATAAGGCAGCTTCTGTCTTTGCTGATAACAACGGAAATGTTTATACAACAGGAAGCAGTCAGGGCAACGGGACATCACTGGACATTGCAACTGTCAAATACAATTCAGACGGAATTCAACAGTGGGTTTCAAGATATAACGGTCCTGCCGGCGGCGAAGACTATGGAGTAAGCGTTAGTGTTGATGCATCCGGAAATGTATATGTGACCGGATACAGTGACGGCACGGGAAGCGGCAAGGATTATGTTACGGTCAAATATAATTCTTTAGGTATTCAGCAATGGGCTTCAAGATATGACGCGGCAATAGGAGCAAATGACTTTGCGGCGGCTCTTAAGATCGATGCTTTAGGAAATGTATATGTTACCGGAAGAAGCATGGGCTTAGGATCTGCCGAAGATATTGCAACGGTGAAATATAATTCCGCCGGTTCACAGCAGTGGGCGGCAAGATTTAACGGAGCTGCAAACGACAGTGACAGAGCAAATTCTATTTTCATCGATCAGTCAGGAAATGTATTAGTCACAGGTAAATCAAAAACTGGAATTTCTAATTCAGACATTGCAACAATTAAATATAGTTCTTCGGGTGCACAGCAATGGGTTTCTTATTATTCAGGAACAGCAGCGGGAAATGATGACGCTAATACGGTTTTAGCAGATGCTTTGGGTAATGTTTATGTCTGCGGTAACAGCTCCAATAATTCCACAGGGATGGATTACGCAACAATAAAGTATAATTCATCGGGCGCTCAGCAATGGGCTGTAAATTACAACGGTACGAAGAACGGGAATGATAAAGCATCTTCAATGGCGATCGATGGTTCAGCTAATTTATATGTAACAGGATTTTGTGATGACATTGGCTCTAACATAGATTACTGCACCATTAAATACGACAACAACGGAATTTTGAAATGGAATAAAAAATATAATTACATAGACAACGATTCCGATAAAGCAGTTGCGGTGAAAGTTGACTCGCAGGGCAATGTTTACGTTACGGGTAACAGCAAAGGCATAGAAGGCGGTCAGGACTTTATCACAATTAAGTACCGTCAGTATAATCTTCTCGAATTAAAATCTTTTGTTGAAGGATTCTATAATTCCGGCAATAATATAACAGTGTCTGATTCAATGAAGGTATATTTGAGAAGTGCTGTTTCTCCCTATGCAATGGTTGATTCATCATCTGCTGTATTCAATCAAAACGGTAACAGTGAATTTGCATTTACAAATGTTCAGAATAATGTAAACTATTATCTCGTATTGACTCACAGAAATTCACTTGAAACGTGGAGCGCCGCAGGAGTGAGCTTCCAGTCATCTGTTTTGAATTATGATTTTACTACAAATTCTTCACAGGCATTCGGAAACAATTTAATTCTTAAAGGAAGCAGATATTGTGTTTACAGTGGCGATGTTGCAAAGGATGGCATAGTTGATATTTCGGATTTGCTGATTATCTACAATCAGAACATAAATTTTAAATCGGGCTATGTTTCAGGCGATCTTAACGGCGATGATATAGTAGATGTCAGCGATATGCTGATCGCATATAATAATCTTTTCAATTTTGTATCACTGATAAGACCCTGAATAAAGTTACTTTAGAACTACAAGCTTCTGTATCGCTGTTTCATTCTTGCTTTTATCTTCAGCAACGAATTTATAAAGATAGGTTCCGTTAGCGATAACATCTCCGTCCTCATCACGTCCATCCCAAATGATACTGTTGTATCCGATCACCGGTGAATGATTTATTTCCTTTATGAGTCTTCCAGAAATCGTATAGATCTTTATTTTACAGCTTGAAGGAGTTTCAGAGCCGGACAGATTGAATATAAAGCTTGTTTGGTTTACCATCGGATTCGGGTAATTATAAAAATCCTTTACAAATAATTCATTACTGACCACAACATCATACTCCGCGGTATCAGTCTCTTCCGAATTAGTCACATAAATTATCTTAACTTTGTTGGTTCCTGAAGTAAGAGTCGGGTAGTAATAAAATTCATTCTGATCCTGAATAATGTTCACGCTTTTTTCCCTCTTATCTTTAGATGCTTTAAGAAATCTATCCGAAGAATTGTTCTGAACAAGAGGTACTAAAGTATTATTCAGCAATAACGAGACAGCAGCACTGTCACCCTGTGAGTTATAGTTTTCCCTGATGTTCTTTATGCTAATCTTTAACTCGGGGTTTTGTCTAACAAAGTCTCCGCTTTGTATGATATTACCATCGCTGTAAAGCTCTACTTTTGAAATATCATAAACCGCATTCACAGCAACGCCATAATTTACATAATTATTAAAAGTATATGATTCACTCATCGGTGTTTTTGGAACGACCTCAGCTATGAACTGCATTTTGTTTCCTGTGATCCTGTGAGGAATTAAAAATTTATTATTATAAGTCAGAGTACTGTCCTTCTTAAGCAATGTGTTGATTGTATCGGACTTAATAATATTTGACTGTGATACTGATCCTTTATAAATATTCACAATAACACCCGGAACGTTAACGCTCCCCGCATTCGAATAATTAAACCTGATCTTGAATTCATTGCCCGCTTTTGATGCCAAATCAGACTGCCAGGCGGTGCTGAGGTCGGTGACTATTTCTGCCGGCTTTGTGTAATGAGCTTTTAATGAATGCAGTACAGGTGACTGAAGACCGCTGACTGTGTCGATCGTAAGCTTTGCATTAAGATTTAATTTAGGATACTGGTAAGCATTAACCGAATTCAGATCCACGAGGTTATTTGTCGTAAGATTTGTAAACAGCAATGTCTGATTCTGACTTCTGTCAACTCCATAAACATCAAACTTTATATTTGAACCTGAAGGGATTGTATTTTTCCAGGAGAAGTCCTTCCATTTATTTGAAGTGCCCATTAGATATGAAACCGATCCGCTCGTTGAAGTAAATGTTTTATTCAATGAGCTTGTAGATTCGATCCATGCGGTGATGTATCTGTGGACTGATTCGGAAACCTGAGCAGGTGTCGCATTAAGATATCCTATAAAGCTCCAGGTATCAAACCATCCGAATTTTCTGACTGAATCAATCTTTGTGCTTCCGAACTGATGAAATTTATTTAATGCAGCCGCACTCAGCGGAAAAACCTGCGCATTAACATAAGATGTGTTCAATCCCATAAGAAAATGAGTTGTATCAAATGTATTGAGGAAACTTAATACGGAGTCAGTAGAAGACGGACTTGTCATCTTAAAAACTTTGAGCTGTACCATTGAGCCGTCTAACTTTCTGACTTTGAGAAGGCACAATCCCATGTTAGCCCATAGTCCTCCGTCAAGATGAATGCTATTGTTCAATACAGAAAAATATGAAGCTTCTGAACCGTTGCTGCCGAGTGAACGGACTGACATCGTTCCGGTAGTTTCATTCAGACTGATGCCGGTGGAAGAATGATTTGTGTTTACATAATCAAGCTCTGAATATTGACGGGACTTATTCTGGTATATGATTGCCATACTGTCCTGAGGAATCGCATCTTCCTTTTCATCAGTTGTGACAACAGGGTTGTAACGGAATATCTGCTTTAGCGACCAACCCGTACTGTCACCGTTTACAATCGCGTTTGTCCGCCAGTAATACAGAACATTTGTATCGAGCAGCGGCAGAGCCGATTTGAATTTAGTGGAAACCCCGGTAATGCTGCTGTTGGCAAATATTTTTTTGAGCGATGAATTAAAACTCTGTGTTGTATCCAGCTCCGCTATAAGCTTGATCGAATTTCCGTTTCTGTTAATGAAAGGATTGAGTCCTGTAAGCTCAACACTGTCGGTTTTAATTACTGAATTATTGACAGGGCTTAAAGGTATATATGAAATATTTTTAGTTGTGATAGGTATTGTTAAATTGTTGTCGCTCTTAAATTCGTATGGATTGTAATTGAGATTATCCAGAAACACTAAGATGTCGAATGTTCCCGCCGAATCAAACTTGAATGTATAATCAACAGTATCGGAGAACCTGAAATTTTTTATAGTGGTATCCTTCAAATAATATTTTACATTTTTACTCTTGATCTGAATACGGAGCTTACAGGAATCGGCATGTAGTCCGTAATTTTTTGGATATATCGTAAGCTTAAACGGCTGATTGACGACAGGGTTTTCATCGGATAATTTATAATCTGCATTGCTGATGGAAAACTCCGGCTGAATGGGAAGTCTCAGCTTTACTGCAGGATCTCCTTGCAAAGTAAAGCAGTTTATGGTGTGAAGAAAATTCAGAAGCGATGAATCTTTCTTTATGCCATTTGTCCCTGCTTTGAAAATATCACCTAACCTTCTGATAGTATCTTTACTGAAAGCTCTGTACATACATGTATCGAAAGCGCTTCCGGCACCATTATAAGCCCATCCTGTGGTCCCGATAAATCCTATTGCACCTTTATTGTTCATGTTCATAAATCTTTCCCCGAAACCGCGTTCAGTCGGCTCCCCATTTTTTCCTGTATAGCAGGTCATACTGAATATCAGCGGGAATTTTCCGTTCGTATTATTCAAGATCGAAGGATCTGACATTCCAAGTTCCCAATCCTGACTCCCTGCATGACCGACATAATTTACAGTCGAGGTGCCTCTGTTGATCTGATTTTTTATGGAATCCGGATAATTGAAGGTAAGTCCGCCGAGTGTGTCATGCCGTACTATTCGCACAGGATTTCCTGAAACAGGTTTTGGAAGAATAAACTTACTTATAAGAGTGTCACAAATTGGAGAATACAGTCTGTGTTCGCTGCTGTTTGTAATATTTCCAATTATTGTAAATGATTTCATCCATTCTGCAGGGGGCTGAGTTTCATATGTAATGATATTCTCGATCATGTTCTGAGCTTCAGCAACTGTATAAGCAGGCAACCTTCCGATCGCTATCTGATTATAATACGCGAACCCGCCGGTGTTAATATTTGAAAAATAATTATCCGAACTGGGATTACCCGCTGTCGGGACCAGATTTTTGTAATAGACTGAAGAAGTCGAGCTTTTTTTCGGATCAAGCGATGCTCTTCCAAATAAACATATATATTTTAGCTGTGGCTTTTGCCATGAATTATAAACATACCTGACAAAATTTCTTACAGCGATCGGGTCATCCTGTCCGTAATTAAAAATATCGTATATGTCCTGGATCTCTGCTTCCTTTACTCTGAAATCATCATAAGTTTCCCGATGATTTTTTAGCTGGAGTACCTGTGATTGAAAGATGGAGTTGTAGATTATAAGATAGTCAGCTCCGTTTGAAATAGAAGCCAGATTCGGAACAACTCTTTGGATTGTTCTTAACGGCTTCTTTGTAATATTTTTATTTATGATTTCAAATGTACTGTTGCTTCTTCCTGTAAACTTTAGCGTATCAGCGTTGCTCGTAAATCCTGTGATCATCTTTCCTGCGGTCACATCATAGATGCTTATGGGATTGCCTGAAACATAACCGCTGAGCTTAAAAAGTTTTGATGTTGTATCAGTCCCGGTGAGAGGAATATATGCCTGATTGTTTCTGAATTTATAAACTTTATCATACTTTATTTCAAACAGGTCAATGAACATTGTCGCGGAAAAGGAACCTCTTGATCTGTATGATGCAGTAACGGTATTGACTGATACAGATGATAAAAGTGAGTTTAAAAAAGCAATTGAAGTGTCGATCTTATTAAAATCATTTCTGACAAATGTATGGATCAGAGTATTATTGATCTTAATATCAAGTGTGTCTTCATTAAATACTGTTGTGCTCATGCTTTGAGGGTAAGCATAAATCCTTAATGTGGCATTTGCCGATGCGGTGTTTAAAAGCGGTAGTGAAAATGTATCTGACAGCGATTGCCCGGTGTAAAGAAGATTCCAGTACCAGGTTTCACCACGAAATCTTTCATTTGTAAAATTTCTAAAATCACCTCCATCTTTCACTTCACCGATCCAGTATATCCTGTCTTTCTCCATGTGAACAATGTCTTTGACAGCACCGTTATACGGGGACGTAGTTGTGAAAGCTGAAGCCTGCATTCTCAGTCCTGCTGCTCCGCCCCAATCGATCCAATATGAATTCGTATCGGAGTAAAGATTATAATATTCATTTGTCGTATAAACCAAAACATTAAACTCATCATAGGTCTTTGTCGGACCTCCGTAATTTCTCATTCCGTAAAAATCCAAATAATCATTTACATCGAATGTTCCGTCGGTTTCACCCTGGAAATTAATTGGTATCTGTACACCTTTATTATACACCTTTACTGTTCTGGGATCAAGTCCTGCAGTGCTTATGCCGGCATTGGTAAAGTCTGTCCGGTTTATTCTGTAAACACCATCCTCTGCAATAAACATCTTAAGGTAAGTTTTGTTAGGGGTTATCCAGTTATAGTTTTGTGAAAATGAATTTGTGTAGATGAAAAAAACGATACAAAGTAAGGATAATATTTTCGGCATATTGGTTTAGGATTGTGATTTCAATAACTTTTTACTTTCAATTAAAATTTCGACTTTTGAAGATAAATTTCATTAAATTTAAAGTAAATAGAGAAAGATTCAGAAGACAAGCCCTGCCGCCCTCGGGTTCATTGGATTAGCGGAAAGTATTAACTAAATGTACGATATTATAGCATCAACAGATTGTTATTATTTATCTATTTGGAAATTTTTTCATATCAGTTCAGTATGATTTCATAAAATCGAGTAATTCAAAATCTTGAATCATTCAAATAGATTATTGACAGGACGAATAAATTTTTGAAAAATAAAAAAGGCGGATCATAATCGATCCGCCTTACATAAATTATTGCTTGAAAGTTTTTATTTCAGTATTGTCATCTTCATAACCTTACTTGTGTTGAGCGATGCGGAGCTGAACTCAAGCTTATAAAAATATACACCACTCGCTATGTTAGCTGCGTTGAACTGAACGCTATAATATCCTGCCGATCTGAATCCGTCAGACAGAGTCGATATCAGTTTACCGCTGTTATCATAAATATACAGATTTATGTTTCCATCTGTCGGTAATTCAAAGTCGATCTTTGTTGTCGGATTGAAAGGATTAGGATAGTTTTGTGATAGATTGAATTTATTTGGAATAGCTACAATTACTTCACTTCCAAGATTGTAATATGCAAAGTTTCCGTTGAAGTCAATCTGTTTTAATCTGTAATTATATTTACCTGAATTCAGATTTCTGTCATTGAATGTATAGCTCATATTATTCGTAGTTGTTCCGTTACCCTGAACGAAAGCAAGCTTTGTCCAGTCTCCGTTTACAACTGATCTTTCAATGTCAAATCCGGAGTTGTTAAGCTCTTCTGATGTTGTCCAGTTTAATGTAACATTCTTTCCTGAGACAGAAGATGTGAATGATGATAATTCAACCGGTGCCGGATCATCCCAATCCTTTAATACTGTATCACTGAGATTTCCTGTTGAACCGATAATTGTATCCAGACCGGGTGAAGTTCCTACATAACAATATGTTGCAATTCCCACAGGATCTGTGAAAGCAAAACCTATTCCCGGATTTACGCCATTTCTTATAAAGTCAACTCTTACACCCTGAACCGGCGCACCGTTTTGATCAAGTACAAGTCCGGTAACGCAATGCTGCGTATTGATATTGTTAACTGCAAATTCGGGCTCTACATCAAGACTTGCAACGACCGCGATCTGTGAAAGTGAACCTCCACCCGGATATCCGTATGAATCAAATGAATCAAATCCATACACAAAGCATCCGAAAGGAAGACTTCCTACAAGATTATGGGATCCCGCAGTCAAAGGAACCTTTGCAGCGGAATATCCGGAAGCACCAATAGGTGTAAATAAAATTACAGGAATTGGAACTCCGTCAAGAGTCAACGAACCTACTATTGAATTTGGAGCAACTACGTTTGTAAAGTTTTGTGCAAATCCTGTTGCCGGTGTTGAAATTGTATAAGCTGCAAGGAATTGCTCAAAAGGCGGAACAAGCATCATAAAAGGATCTGAAACAACGTTATCTACACTCTGTGAATTTGAATATTGAGCAACTAAAACCGGCTCATTGGAATTAATTGTTGAATTGCTGCCAAGAGTCACTTCAATGAATTGACCTGCATTGATCGGTGCCTGAGGCAAACCATTGATATTAACTACAGTCGCGTTTGTTCCTGCAAGAATTCTCCAGGTATCCGGCTGAGTTCTGGTAGCCAGAGGAGATGTCAGGAAATTTTTTCCCCATGTATTTGTCGGAAAAAGCATTTCGACAATGTGGTCACAGCAACATACACCTATTGGAACGTTGACGCATCTGTGTACACCCATTACGCCGATCGGCTTATCGGAAGTTATCTTTGATCCCGTCAATTCACTTGATGCAGTCTGCTGCAATATTTCCCAGCTTTGACCTTGCTGCATAACAAGGTTGAAAGGTACGTTTGCAGCGTGTGGCCCTATTGTGATTTTAGGTGTAATTGTAACTGTGGTATTGTTTTGAGTAGCAATGATCCCCATAAGATGTCCCTGACCATTATCTTTATAATTTAGGAAATAATAGTCCGTTCCTAAAATATCTGTTGGTAAGGCAAGAAATGCATCTGTGGTAAATGCCACTTTGTTTAATCCATAAACTGTGACTTCATTCAATGCTGTAACATGAACTGCAATGTTATCTATCACATTTGAGACATGAATTGAAGCAGCGTTAGGGACAATAACGGTTGTAACTGTTCCGGCTGTTACGGAATAAGGAGTAGAAAATCCTATACCGGCAATAGCTACTGTGCCGGATGTATTGACATCACTTGTGATAAAGATGCTCAATACCTGCGGAGAGTTCAGATCATTTCTATTAAACATAAACCAGAAATCAGTCCCCTTTGTATCCTGTGAATATAGAGACGTGGAAAGTAATGTCAGGATAACAATGAAAAGTACTTTTGAAAATTTGTTTAGATGTTTCATTTTCAATCCTTTCTTTTAAGTTTGTAAAATGTATGGTGAAGGTATATTTAATTGCTTTGGAAATCTGTTATAAATTGAAACCAACAATTCACTCAAACTTGTAAACCTTGTCTTTACATTACTGAAGTTTAAAATAATTTCAAAAAACATATTACAAAAATAAAGATTTTTCGTATTTCATTGTATGAGTATAAGCACTCAATTTTCAATAAGTAAGAACACTTTATTTTGGGGACATGATAGTAAAATAAAAAAGGGATTGCTGAATTCAGCATTTCCCTTTCACATATCTACACAAAAATATAAAATAAAAACTTATTGAGCAACAGTAAACATCATAAAATAAAAAAGGCGGACTTCTACAGTCCGCCTTTCAATTAAAGCTGTTACTTTATTTTATTTCTTATTTTACAACAGTCATCTTCATTACTTTATCAAAGTTCTGACCGTTAGTGTTATATTCCAGCTTGTAGAAATAAATTCCACTTGCAAGATTTGCTGCGTTAAAATCGACATTATAATATCCTGCTGACTTAAATCCTTCTGCAATGGTCGCCATTAATTTACCTGAGTTGTCATAGACGTATAGATTAACGTTTCCGTCTGTCGGTAATTCAAAGTTGATCTTTGTAGATGGATTGAAAGGATTCGGATAGTTTTGTGACAATGTAAATCTTGTCGGAACACCAACTACAACTTCATTTGAAAGATTGAAGTATTCAAAGTTTCCGTTGAAATCAATCTGTTTCAATCTGTAGTTATATTTTCCGCTGCTTAAATTTTTGTCTGTATATGTATAGCTTGCCTGATTTGTAGTGGTTCCGTTACCCTGAACAAATGAGATTTTTGACCACTCACCGTTTACTACTGATCTTTCGATATCAAATCCGGAATTGTTTACTTCTTCTGAAGTTGTCCAGCTCAATTTAACATCTTTTCTGTCAACTACTGATGTGAATGATGACAGCTCAACAGGAGCCGGATCGTCCCATGTCTTGTAAGCTGTATCCATTTTTCCTGTTGCTGATATTGTTGCAAATATTGTATCCTGTCCTATGTTTGTACCAACATAACAGAACTGGACCTGACCGCTTCCATTTGTATTTCCGTTACCGTTCACTATTCCGTTTACTCCGCGAACCTGGAATGTAACATTTTGATTTGCTTGTGGAACTGCGTTTTGGTCAACTATTGTAGCTGTGATGCAATGTTGTGTATTAATAGGATTGGTTGAAAATTTTGGTGCTACTGAAATAAACAATTGTGTAGCAACTGTTATTTCTCCTGCTACTGCAAGCCCGAACACTGTATTGCCGCCGGTACCTGTATTGAAGGTTGAGATTACGTTTCCTGTTGCAATATCCATTCTGAAAACATCTGCTGTTGAAAAATCCGCGCTCCAGAAAGATGTTCCGTCCGGATCAAGGTTTAATGCAAACCAGGCATTTTGTCCGGCAATATCATAAGTTTGCTGAACCACTCCTGCTGAATTCAATCTAAGAATGTTTACTCCGTTTGCAAGCATTACATCTCCGTTTGTTCTGATCCTTAATGCAAAAGCACTTCCTCCTAGTCCGGTAGCGAAGTCAGACAAAGGAGTGTTGGTGCAAACATCGTGGCGGTTAATAACTTGTCCTTCGTGATCATTCAGTACTGTACACTGATCAGCACTAAGGTCAAAGAAATCCGTATTCGGACCGACTGTGGCTATGAAGTTTCCTAAAGCGTCATATTTACGGATTCCGTTACCCAGATTTCCGACATAGCAATTTGATGCTCCGTCAAAAACTATTGATTCTGGTGTTGCATTACCGGATCCGAAAAGACCTATAGGGTTTCCGTTGTTATCAAATCTGAATACCCTACTTGCAGAAAAACAAGTAACGTAAAGACTGAATGCCGAATCAAAAGCCATTCCGGTTGTAAAACCGCCCTGACCTGTGTTAAGCGTCTGGACAAGTGTTCCGTTTGGCTGTCTCCATTGAACGCTTCCGTTTGCTACAGAAACGAAAACATCGCCGGTTTGAAATTGTGCATTTGTTTCCTGAAACATTGCAATCATACATATAAAAGCCAGTATGAATTTTGTAAAAGATTTCATTTTTTGCCCCTTTCTTTTTTTAGAAAATGAATTTTTTGAAATGTGATTTATATAATTTAGAGATATAACAGTGTAAATCTATAGAGTAGGATAAAAATTGTAGGGAATTCTCATTAACGCCCCTTCGTTAATTTAAAATTAATGGATAAAAACTTTATGTATGGAGAATAACTTCTTACAAAATTACGCTAAATAATTTTCTTTTTCAAGTAAGACATTTTATTTAACACAAATTTCATAACTCTTACATTTTGAGAAAAACTTAAAGATATTTTTTTACTTTAACTTTTCAGATTACCGATAATAACTGTCAGGTTTGAATTACACCAACATTAAATTTTTTCATTTCAGGGTTATTGTTGGCAAGTTCAATGCAGTATGAAACATACTTTCTGGTTTCCTGCGGATCTATGATCTCATCCACCCACAGTCTGGATGCGCCGTACAGTATATTTGTCTGCTCATCATACCGTTTCTTTACTTCTTCAGCAAATTTTAATTTCTCATCAGCAGTAATTTCCTTACCCTGCTTTTTCAACTGATTAATTTTCAGATCAAGCAAAACATTTCCTGCCTGCCCGCCTCCCATCACTGCGATTTTAGAATTCGGATAAGCAAAAATAAATCTCGGATCATAAGCTTTACCGCACATTGCGTAATTTCCCGCTCCGTAACTGTTACCTGTAATAATTGTAATTTTTGGAACGACACTATTGGCAACCGCATTGACCATCTTTGCTCCGTCTTTAATTATTCCTCCATGCTCAGATCTCGAACCAACCATAAACCCCGTCACATCCTGCAAAAATAAAATCGGGATCTTTCTCTGATTGCAATTCATAATAAATCTTGCGGCTTTATCTGCGCTGTCTGAATAAATAACACCTCCAAGCTGCACCTCACCTGTCCCTCCTTTAATAATGGTTCTCTGATTTGCAACGATCCCTATAGCCCAACCGTCGATCCGTGCATAACCCGTAATGATCGTTTTGCCGTACGCAGGTTTATATTCATCAAAGCTTCCTTCATCTATTATTCTTACAATGAGTTCATAAACATCGTAAGGTTTCGAACTGTCCTCAGGAATAATGCCGTATATTTCTTTTGCATCACATACCGGCTGCATGCTTTCAATCCTGTCAAACCCTGCATTCTGATTATGCCCGAGCTTGCTTACAAGTTCACGAATCTTTTCAATGCATTCCTTATCGTCTGCCATCTTCTCATCTGTAATACCTGAAATTTCGGTGGTAACTTTTGCACCACCTAATGATTCATTGTCGATCTTTTCCCCGATCGCGGCTTTTACAAGGTGTGCACCTGCAAGAAAGATACTTCCTGTTCCTTCGACGATCAGAGCTTCATCACTCATAATAGGAAGATATGCTCCTCCTGCTACACAAGGTCCCATTATAGCTGCTATTTGCGGGATCCCCATTGAGCTCATCACGGCATTGTTCCGGAATATTCTGCCGAAGTGTTCCTTATCAGGAAAAATTTCATCCTGCAATGGAAGAAAGACTCCCGCCGAATCCACGAGATATATTATGGGTAATTTATTCTCTATCGAGATCTCCTGTGCTCTTAAATTTTTCTTGCAGGTAATTGGAAACCAGGCACCGGATTTTACTGTCGCATCATTTGCCACTATCACGCAATTCCTTCCGTGTATTTTTCCTACACCGAAGATGGTCCCGGACGATGGTGCGCCGCCGTATTCCTCATACATTCCATAACCTGCGTACAGACCCAATTCCATAAAGAATGTGCCGGGATCAATTAACAGATCTACACGTTCACGACAATGAAGCTTGTTGTTCGAATGAAGTTTTTCTATTGCATTCTTTCCACCACCCAATGCAAGTTCATCTCTTATGGAATTAAGTTTCCGTAAAAGATTTTTATTGAAATCTTCACGTATATTAAACGTGCTATCCTTAACTATCTTTGATTTTAATTTTGACAAGCGTGATTGTAATGTAGTAATTATAGGTTAATGAGGAGAAAGACGTCCCGGACTTATCCGGCAGAGCTGATCACATTGATCACAGCACAAACAAAATTACTCTTGCCCGGTCAGCTATGTTATGCAATTATTTTTCTGTTGTCACTGAGATAGACGGGGTCTTTTTTCTGTGTAATTACTTCTTTGGTAATTATGCAGTTTGAAATATTTTCTTTTGAAGGAATTTTGTACATGATATCAAGCATGATATTTTCAAGTATCGATCTTAATGCTCTGGCTCCTGTCTTTCTTTTTAATGCTTTCTCTACTACCGCATCAAGCGCGTCCTCAGCAAATTCAAGATCCACCCCTTCCATTCTGAACAGCTTCTGATACTGCTTTGTAATTGCGTTCTTGGGCTCGGTTAAAATGGAAAGCATTGTTTTTTTATCAAGTGAGCTTAATGTAGTTACTACCGGAAGTCTTCCGATCAGCTCGGGGATCAATCCATAATGGATCAGATCATCCGGCTCTGCCTGTGAAATAAGTTCATCATTGTCGATGTCATTTCTCGAATAAACCACCGAACCAAAACCCATCGAACTCTTTGCAATTCTCTTTTCAACTATCTTCTCCAGACCGTCAAAGGCACCGCCGCAGATAAATAAAATATTCTTTGTGTTAATGTTTATCAATGCCTGCTCAGGATGTTTTCTTCCTCCTTTTGGAGGAACTCCCGCGATTGTTCCTTCAAGTAGCTTTAATAATGCCTGCTGGACACCTTCTCCGGAGACATCTCTTGTAATTGAAGTGCTGTCGCTTTTTCTTGAAATTTTATCGATCTCATCAAGATAAATGATTCCTCTTTCAGCTTTGTTCAGGTCAAAGTTTGCGTTCTGCAATAAATGAACCAGTATGGATTCGACATCATCACCGACATAACCCGCTTCAGTAAGAGTTGTTGCATCAGCAATTGCAAAAGGCACATCAAGCAGTCTGGCAAGTGTTTGAGCAAGAAAGGTCTTGCCTGTTCCTGTAGGACCTATGAGAAGAATATTGCTCTTTTCAATTTCAACATCATCAATATAATTGAAATCCATAGAATCGATTCTCTTGTAGTGATTATATACAGCTACAGCAAGAGATTTCTTCGCTCTGTCCTGACCGATTACAAATTCATCTAAAAATTTTTTTATTGACTGGGGAGTAAGATTTGATCTGACTTTATTGATCGACTTGGTTGTTGAATGGAGAGTGTTCTTTTTAATTATCTGCATTGCATTGCCGACACATATCTCACAAATAAAAACATCCTTACCGTTATGATCGGATGGACCCTTGATCATGTTTGTTACTTTATCTGCATTCCTTCCGCAGAATGAACATCTTGCATTGTTATTTTTTGCCCCGGTCTTGTTATTCATAAACCTCTTTAGAATAAATTATCACAATAACTTTTAACTTTTAACTTTTAACTAAGAAGAATGTGCGTGATGAGGGAGTCGAACCCCCACGAGTTACCCCGCTAGATCCTAAGTCTAGTGCGTCTGCCAGTTCCGCCAATCACGCGATGTTTTATAAACAAAAACTTTATGATACTGTTGTAAATTTATTTGTATTATATGAGTTAAATATTTGTGGTGAATAATTTAATCACTGCAAAAATAATTTTTATATTACTTAATTTCAATTCCCTACTTTTAATTTTAGATTTTAGAAGGTTTTGATTTTAGATTTTAAAAATTTCTATTGCTCTCTTTGTCAACTTTACAAACTTTACAAACTTTACAAAACTTTACAAAACTTTGCAAACTTTCAACTTTTAACTTTCAACTTTTAACTTAAGAGTTTATATTTATCAAAAATTACTAACTAATAAAAAAGCATGAAAGCTTATTCACTTTTCAGAAGCGACTCAGGAACCGGGAATTTTCCTCCGCCGCCACCGCCGCCACCAAGCTTCAATCCACCTCCGCCGCCAATGCCGTCTGGTTCAGGTCCGACAGGCAGCGCAAGCTCAAACGCGATAATTGCATTAGTACTCGGTATTCTTTCTTTTATTGCATGCGGTATTCTTGCAGCAATCCCGGCGTGGATCATGGGTAAAAAAGAACTGAACGAAATAAATGCAGGAAGATCACCTGAAGCCGGCAGGACTATGGCAAAGATCGGTATGTGGCTCGGAATAATAAATATTGCCCTCAGCATTCTTGCGATAATCGTTCTTGGAATATTATTGATTTTCGGAATCTTAACTACCGATGACTACAGATAATCCCCAAATATTTTTTTAAAAACTCAGGCGGCTTTAAAATTTTTTTAAAGCTGCTTTTTTATTTTACCATATTGGAAATTTTTTTTAAGAGATTTGACAGTAGTAAGCCCGTCTTCATTCCTGAATATAAATCCCACGGAGCAGCCGGACTTGATCTGTGTTCATCTTCAGAAGAGAAAATTATATTGAAGCAATTCGAAGCAAAACTTATTCCCACTAATTTAATTCTTGAGATCCCTGATGGACACGAAGCTCAGATCAGACCGAGAAGCGGACTTGCACTGAAGCATAAGGTAACTGTTCTGAATTCACCCGGAACCATCGACAGTGATTACAGAGGTGAGGTAAAAGTGCTGCTGATAAATTTCGGAACTGAAGATTTTGAAATTATATTGGGCGACAGAATTGCGCAAATGATAATTTCAAAATATGAAAGAGTTCATTTTACTGAAGCGAAAGCTGTTTCCAAAACTCCAAGAGGCGAAGGCGGTTACGGAAGCACGGGAGTCAATTAACAATTATCAATTATCAATGATCAATGATCAATGATCAATGTTCAATGTTCAATTAATAACTTTCAATTAGTAATTAGTAATTAGTAATTAGTAATTAGTAATTAGTAATTAGTAATTAGTAATTAGTAATTAGTAATTAGTAATTAGTAACTAAACCACATTAGAAAAAATCAAAGCCGGGACATTAAATATTGTTACTACACCGATAGGCAACTACGCTGATATGACGCTTCGCGCGTTAAGAACGCTTGAGGAAGCGGATTATGTAATTGCTGAGGAATTCAAAGAAGCCGCAAGACTTCTCAGATTCTTTGACTTAAAAAAAGAATTGAAAGCGCTCAATGAGCACAACGAGAAGGAAGCAACTGAAGAAGCTTTTTTGGATATTGCTCAGGGAAAGAATCTGGCGCTGATCTCAGATTGCGGCACTCCGGTGTTCTCGGATCCCGGCAGCATGCTTCTTAGTAAATGCATCGAAGCAAATTTCAAAATTGAATTTTTCGGCGGAGCGAATTCGGTGATCGCGTCCATCGTATTGTGCGGCTTTGACATAAGCAGATTCTATTACATAGGATTCTTATCGCCAAAATCCGAAATGCGTTTCAGTGAGTTGCAAAAGTTAAAGCTGCTTGACAGGGTCTTTGTATTAATGGATGCGCCTTACCGGTTAAAGGCGCTGCTCACTGATATTGATAAAGTATTTGTATCAAGAAAAGTTTTTGTCGGATTTAACCTTACAATGGCAGATGAGAAAAAATTCAGGGGAACAGCAGGTGAGATACTGGAAGAGATCGGAGAAGAAAATTTAAAAGGTGAATTTGTAATTGTAGTAAATAAATATCATGATAAAGATAATTAAATACAGCAATGAAAACGGTTTGAAAGAAATTTCACTCGATGATATTACAAAGTGGGATTACGAATGTACTGAAAATATATGGGTTGACATCTGCAATGCTACCGAGTCGGAAAGTCAGAACATACTCGAAAATATCTTTCAGTTTCACCCGCTGGCAATCGAAGATGCACTTAAATATATAAAGGATCATTCGGTACACCTTCCAAAGCTTGAGGATTTTGGAGAATATTTATTTATTGTCTTCAACGGGATAAAGCAGGAAACAAAGACATTCCGTTACGGCATGTTTTCATTAAGCTGCTTTCTCGGACATAATTTTCTGGTTACCATCCATAATGAGCCGGGCGAGAACACCTTTCTGAAAAGCTTGAAAAATGTTCTGAATGAACGCACATTCAGAAAAGGTCCGGACTATATTCTTAATCTCATTCTTGATGAAATAGTCGACCGTTATTATCCTCTCATTGACACTTTTGAAGAGGAAAGCGATAAGATAGAAGAAGATCTTTTCAATGGAATACCTGATAACAGCACACTCAAAAGAATTTTAAACCTGAAAAGAGAACTTCTCAAGCTTAGAAGGATATCAACTTATCAGAAGGAAATTCTTTTTAAGCTTACACGAGGTGACTCCGAACTTATCTCACTCGAAGAATCAGTTTATTACCGGAATGTTTATGATCATCTAGTCAGGGTTTCTGATACCGCTGAATCGTACCGGGATTATACAGCGGGAATGCTTGACTCTTATTTATCAATTGTAAACAATAAGATGAATGAAGTAATGAAGTTTCTTACTATCATTGCCACTATCGTTCTGCCTCTTACATTGATCACAGGTGTATTCGGAATGAATTTTGATTTTATTCCCTTCCTTCATGACACACTAGGATTTGTGTTCAGCATGGGATTAATGTCTGTTGTCGCGATCGGCATGCTTTTGTGGTTCAGACATAAAAAGTGGATTTGAGATTATGCATTAACTCCCACACATCTCAAATCACATTTCCCGATAATTTTATTCTTTGAACTTGTACCTACTTTATTAAAATCATTCTCTTCGTATCGATAAACTCATCTGAAGTAAGTTTATAATAATAAAGTGGCTCAGTTAGTTTTTTAATTAATAACATTTTTGATAGGACAAATGTCCTTATTTTACAAGTGCCATTCTCTTTGTATCCACAACATTCCCGTCTACAGACAATCTGTAAAAATACATTCCGCTCGGCAAGTTGCTTCCGTCGAATGTTGCCTGATAATATCCCGCTTGTTTTTGTTCGTTAAATAAAGTTGATACTTCCATTCCGGCTGAATTAAATATCTTAATTGTCACAAATCCTAAATCCGAAATTCCAAATCCCAATTTCGTAACAGGATTGAACGGATTCGGATAGTTTTGTGTAAGACCGGATTTAACAGGGACACCGATTATAACTTCACCAGACAGCTCATAATATTCAAAGTTGCCATTGAAGTCTGTCTGCTTTAATCTGTATTTATATTTACCGGTTGTTAGGTTTCTATCGCTGAATGTATAATTATTTTGTGAATTTGAATTTCCATTACCATTAACAAATCCAATTTTAATCCATGCGTTTTGTTCCGACCGTTCAACATCAAATCCTGAATTGTTCTTTTCGCTCGAGGTAGTCCAGTTTAAAGTGATATTGTTGGTGTTAACTATAGAATTGAAAGATGAAAGTTCGACGGGTGAGGGAATGTCAGAGTTAATAAGGATAGATACTTCCTGAAGATTGCTATTCAAAGCAGCAACATCCATATCACCGTCATTGTCAAAATCCGCTGTGGTACCTGAAATAAATTGATCTGGGTTTCCTGTTAATTGTGTAAAGTTGCCAGATCCATCATTTATATTGGTAATTAATGAAAAAGGTGTGAATGTAGAAACAAAATCTAAATTTCCATCACCATTAAATGAATATCCCATTTCCGCCAATCGTATGAACAGTAAACTTATATACAAATGGAGTAATATTCTGCCCGCCCATTGTCATTATGTCATCTGTTAAAGTAACGCTGATTATTTCCCCGATCTTCATTTCAGCGTTCGGATCAATTGTTAGAGTTTTTGTCGCCTGTTCATAACTGACATTAACCGGCAGCAATCCTCTGAAATATCCGAATACTTTTATGTTTCCTGTATTGATAGTCGCAGGATTCAATGACTGATTAAACACAATTTTAATGTCCGAATGTCTGTCAACACTAACAGCATTGAGCGGTGGATTTGTGTTGTCTATAAATTGATTAAGAGATAAAGCATAAGAATTTTCTCCAATGCAAAATAATAATATAAAAGTTACGTTAAATAATTTTATAAATGTCTTCATGTTTAAATTTTAGAAAGTTAATAAATGTTTTTAGTTTGGTGACTATATTAGGTTGCTTGGTTAGGGTGCCATTGTTGAAACAAAGTTACTCGCATTGTTATATGCCATAGTAACATCCGAAACATCTACAAAATAGTCTCCTGTTAAGTCAGTATCTAAATAACCCGATGCAAAAATTGAGTAATCGTTGGTTATATCGTATATATCTTGAGAATCTACAGCTCCATTGTTATCAACATCACCGGAGTAAATACAATATTTCCCCCCCGTTAGAATTGTGTTTCCCCAATACGTTTTTGCATAAGCATTTGTAAAATCATAGTTCATAACAGAACTGCTTGTGAAAAAAGTATCAATAGAACTCCAAGTTTCAAGCGAATTTCTACCCTTTACAACTATATAGTAGTTGCCTAAGCTACATGCGGAAATGAATAATTTCCAATCAGTGTGGAAGAATCAACAACTGATTTTGTTGTGGATTTAACAATGTAAGGTGAGATAGAACTTCTTAGTTCAGCGGTAAGAGTGTCACGCAAAACATGCTTGTCTGTGCTTGTATTTAAAAAACCCTCTATTGAAGTTTTTATATTAGCAACTACTGGCGGACCCCATTCGTTTAATTTTGAAACTGCCATCTTATACAAATAAATACTATAATGTTTTCCATTTTTAGCGGAAGCTATTACACTACCACCTCCACATGCTCCATTGTAGTAATGAGCATGCAAAATAGTACTTTCAAAACTATAAATATAGATTGAATCCCCAACTGGTGTGCCGACGGAATAAATTGTATTAATTGAATCATGTAGAGGAATAAATGCTTGTTTATTGTTAGTTCGTTGCCAGTCTTCTCCATTATCAGACCAAACCAACTCAACATCAGAAGTATATTCCGGATGAGTATGAGGATATGGTTCAAGGTCGCCACCATTATTTGCAACCCTATACATACCTACTAAACCCCACCAGTCTGAACCAGTTCTGAAAACCTGCATGTAATACATTTGCGTTCTGTAATCGGGTGAACTTGAATTATTAAAATCAGTTGTAGAAACTTCAAGAATTGTATCCATTGCGCTCAAACTACCTGCAGATGGAAAGAAGGAATTATTTTTTGTTAGGGCAATTTTTCTATATCCATTACTGTACGATACACCATAATTGGCTCTGCATGGAAATTGACAACAATGAGGTTCAACATCTCGGGGTCTGATATATCGCCAATACTCATTAGTATCCTCATTCCAAAAAAAGGATAAATCTTCTCCAGTCCTCATTACCTGTGTAACTGTAAGTGAATCAAAATTATACCCTCCATTTGTAGAATAAACACTGTTCATATAACACACTCCATTATCCCAATCATGAAACCCCATATATAACTTTGTTGAATCGGGATTTCTAACGGTTGCCTCTCGCATTTTGGTAATTCCTGTAATCATAGTTTTGTCAGTCCATGTTATTCCAAAATTAGTTGATCTAGCCAAATATCTGATTCCAGTACTCATATCAGCATATCTAATTTTGAATGTGTCAGTTCCACCAGGATAATTAAGGTACTCCATTGGAGTATATGCAAATGGAAACACGCTTCCACCACTTGGATGTGGAATCACGGCAGTGGGGTACATCGTTGGGTATGTTAATTGGGCAAGAACCGTTGATAAAAATAGAATCACAAATAAGAATAAGAAATTTTTTAAATTTTTTCATAAGTGGGGTTATCTTAAAAACTTTATGATAAAATTTTTGGAAGAATACTTAAGGATTAAATTAGTTCTTCATATTTATTCATTCCCAAATTGAATTGTTTAAAAACAAATTACAATAAGCATCATTGTCAATACCATTACCTTGGTCACCATTAATTTTCTTTTAGATTATGTACTTGTTCATTTGCTGCCGGGGTATAATAAATTTTGATATAATATAATTATTTTGATTCTAAAATTAATACATACTTTTGTTCCATCAGTGATTTACCGAAAGTATCAGATTTTTTTTCTTCAGTAAGTGTGAAGCCATACTTTTTATAAATGACAGAAGCTTTTTCCTGCTCATTTGTTGTCCATAGGTAAACCGATCTGTAACCGCATTCAACAGCAAAATTAACAAACATATCCATTAACTTCTTTCCCAGCCCGATGCCTCTGAAATCAGGGTTTAAAAGAAAATATCTCAAATGAGCATCTTCGCCTCTGCTTTGAAGCACGATGCAACCGATGAGCTTATCATTGTATTCGCAGATCCAAACACGATTCTTTTCAGGAGTATAATTTCCAATAAACTCTTCGAGTCCATTGCTTACATAATTTTCAAAATCAATCCCGTAATTATATTCCTCTTATAAACAGAACATTGGAAAGAAGTGATAAGCTCGTTGTCAGTGAATAGTAATTCCGTCCGGATGGAAACGTCTTCAATGATGATTTTTTTATTTTGCAAGTTTAATAAATTACTTATATGAACTGTCTTTAATATTTTTAAACCCCCGTCAGAGTCTCCGGCGCTCTTCCAGGACTCTGACGCTATACTCCGAACTTTCAATTAATAAACTAACTTGACATCATACTACTTATTATATGTAATAAAGCAAATTCTCTCAGGTATAAATCTTCAAACCCTCGTAGCCATCGAACCCTACCTTAAATTTCTTAAAGAAAATAATGGATGCAATTTATAATTTCAAATTTAGATTCCGTCAGAGTCCCGGAAGAGCGCCGGAGACTCTGACGGGGGAAGCACTTTGAAACAGCGCTATGGAAATAAGTGATAAGCTCGTGATCCGCGAATAATAATTCCGTTCGTATTGAAATGTCTTCAATTCTGATTTTATTATTCTGCAAGTTGAATAAATTTAATTATATGAACTGTCTTTAATATTTGAATCTTTTATTTTAATGAAAATGAAAATAAACATACTTGACCAGTCACCCGTTATTGAAGGATCTGAACCTTCCGACGCAATAGAGCAGACACTGGAGCTCGCAATGCTTGGCGATAAGCTCGGCTACCACAGATATTGGGTAGCTGAACATCACAGCACTAATTCATTCGCCAATGCAAGTCCTGAAATACTCATTCCTGTAATTGCTTCACAGACAAAAAATATCCGCATAGGTTCAGGCGGTGTTTTAATCAGTCATTACGCGCCGATAAAGATAGCCGAAGAATTCAATATGCTTGAAGCACTTTATCCCGGGCGAATTGATCTTGGAATCGGCAGAGCTCCGGGAGGCGACGCCGGAATTATCAAAGCCATGCGAACTTCAAATGAGGATTCATTTTTAAAAACAACAGAACTGACAGGATATTTGAAAAATTCGTCTGAAGGAAAATACACCAATGGAATAATTGCATCTCCTTCAGGAACAGGGATGCCTGAAGTTTGGATCCTTGGAACAAGTCCTGACAGTGCTATGTACGCGGCAAAGAACGGATTACGATATGCCTTCGGCAGCTTCATCAATGACGAGCACATGCTGCAATGCTTCCAGCTTTATTATCAGAATTTTGTACCGTCATTATTTTTAAAAGAAGCTTACCTGAATCTCGCATTGTTTGTCATTTGCGGTGAAACGGAGGAAGATGCAAAGAGGATGGCAAAATGTTCTGAGTATTGGCTTGCACAGACTTTTCTTAAAGGAAGGAATATCAAATTTCCAAAAGAAGAAACTGCTCTTGCATATAATTTTTCAATTGAAGAAAAAATGGTAATTGAATACCGCAGGAAGTCTGCAATTATAGGAGACGCAGATTCTGTCAGTAAACGTTTGAAAGAGATTGAAAAAAAATATGCGTTGCATGAAATTACACTGGTAACAATTGTTGCTGATCATAGCGAACGAAAAAGATCGTATGAGCTGATTGCAAACCGGTGCTTAAGTGAATAATACAATTATAAAGTACTTAACAAAAAAAAATATGGACACAAACGGAAAATCCGGTTCAAACCGGGGACAGATAAGCATTTTGATTTTCTCAGCATCATTAAGAAGAGATTCACTGAATTCAATTCTTGCACGGCTTGCAGCGACTTCGATTGAAAAGCTCGGAGGAAAGGTTGATCTGGCGGACATGAACGATTTTGACTGTCCTTCTTATAACAATGAAGAAGAGTCACGCAATCATATACCTGCAGGCGCCGAAGAATTCAGAAAGCGGCTGCTTGCAAATGACGCATTCATTATTTCATCTCCTGAATATAACGGTTCAATGCCGGGACTTCTTAAAAATTCAATCGACTGGGTTTCACGATTCAGACCTCAGCCCTTCAATGAGCGTCAGGCAATGCTTATGTCTGCAAGCCCTTCAATGGCAGGCGGCAATAAGGGTCTATGGTGTTTGAGAATTCCTCTGGAGCATCTCGGTGCGAGAGTTTATCCGAATATGTTTTCGCTTGCAATGGCACATCAGGCGTTCAATGCAGACGGGACTTTTACAAATACAACTTTAATGGAAAGATTTGAAACTAATATTCTTGCATTCATGAATCTTATCGAAGCCACCAAACATTATCCGTGTATAAAGAAGGCATGGGTTGAATTCCTCGGTGAAAGACCGGATCCGGTGACTGAACGAGTGGAGTAGATCAATTCTAAATTTTTAATTATAAATTGTATAAGTTCAATTTTCAATGAATGACAAAGAAGCTACTTGCTCAGTGTTATACAGCGGTCTTGTATCTGCCCTGTCATCAACATGGTACGCCATGTTACCATTGAAGACTGCCCTTTCATCTATATTTATTTTATTGTTTGCGACATCACCATCATTCACATCCTTTACAGGGGCAACCACAAGGGTTGCCACTACAATTTTATTTTCATCCTCATTTTTCACATTTAACTAAAAAATTATTATAGCTATATTTGATGCTCTTAATAAAAATCAAACCTTAAAGCAAATAAAAATGGATTTTAATCTGTCTGAACAGGAGCTTGCGGTGCAAAAGCTTGCTAGAGACTTTGCTCAAAATGAAATTTTGCCTCATGTAATGAAGTATGATGAAGCTCAGGAATTCCCAATGGAAATTGCGAAGAAGCTCGGTGAGATCGGATTTCTTGGAATAATTTTCCCGGAAGAATTCGGCGGATCAAATTTTTCAACAATGGAATACGCAATTATTGTCGAAGAGATATCAAAAGTCGACCCTTCGATCGGACTTACTTTAGCTGCACACAACGGACTTTGTACAAATCATATTTTCCGCTTTGCCAGTGATGAGCTGAAGAAAAAATATTTACCCGATCTTACAACCGGTAAGAAACTGGGAGCTTGGGGACTGACCGAAAATGTATCAGGCAGTGATGCCGCAAGCATGGCAACAGTTGCCGAAAGAAAGAACGGTCATTACATTTTAAACGGAAGCAAATTGTTCATTACACACGGAAGTGTCGGAGAAACAGCTGTTGTTACTGCTGTTACGGATAAATCAAAAAATAAAAACGGCATATCCGCGTTCATTGTTGAAAAAGGATGGAAGGGATTTAAGACAGGCAAGAAAGAAAATAAGCTTGGGATGAGAGCTTCCGATACCGCTGAACTGATATTTGAAAACCTGGAAGTACCGGCAGAAAATCTTATTGGAAAAGAAGGAGAGGGTTTTAAGCAATGCATGCAAATACTCGACGGCGGAAGAATTGCGATCGCTGCGTTGTCACTGGGCATAGGTCAGGGCGCACTTGATGCGTCATTGAAATATGCAAAGGAAAGAAAGCAGTTCGGCAAACCTTTGGCAGAGTTTCAGGGAATACAGTTCAAACTCTCAGACATGGCTACCGAGATCGATGCTGCAAGATTGTTAACATACAGAGCTGCGTATTTCAAGGATCAGGGAAGGGACATCAATCTTCCGGCAGCTATGGCAAAGTATTATGCCAGTGAAGTTGCAACAAAAGCTACAAATGAAGCGATACAAATCCACGGCGGATATGGATTCATTAAAGAATTTCCTGTGGAAAAATTTTACAGAGACGTAAAGCTGATGACCATTGGTGAAGGAACTTCCGAAGTTCAGAAGATGGTGATCGCCAGGAATATTCTTAATATGTTTTAAAAGTTGAAAGTTGAAAGTTAAAAGTTGAAAGTTAAGTCTTTCAATTTTAAAAACTTCAACTTTACAAACTTTACAAACTTTACAAACTTACAAACTTCGATATTGTCATTTTTAGATAAACTAGGTTTTACGAAACTCAAGGACGGACTGACAAAAACCAAGGATAACTTATTCGGCAAGGTTAACCGTCTTGTTAATGCGCGCGGAGTCATTGATGATGAATTCCTTTCAGAGCTCGAAGAGATATTGATCTCATCCGATATTGGATTTGATACTACTGAAACACTTGTGCATAATATTAAAGAGCGGACACAGAAAGATAAATATGTGAGCCAGGAAGAATTGAATAAGCTGATCAATGATGAGCTGAAAAAAGTTTTTACAGATACCACTTCAGAATTTAAAGCGTTCGATTTCAGCTCCACACAAAAGCCATTTGTCATTATGATTGTCGGAGTAAATGGTGTTGGGAAAACTACTTCCATAGGAAAGCTTGCTTATAATTTTAAGAAAGCAGGGAAAAGTGTGCTGATAGGTTCGGCAGACACCTTCCGTGCTGCTGCAAATGATCAGCTTGAAATATGGGCTCAGAGAGCAGGTGTGGATATCATTCAAAGCAAATCAACTTCCGATCCGGCTTCTGTTGCATTTGATACCATAAAATCGGCTGTTACAAAAAGCATTGATGTAGTAATAATCGATACAGCCGGACGTCTGCACAATAAGTCTCATCTGATGGAAGAGCTTAAAAAGATCAAACGGGTGATGCAGAAGGTAATTCCTGACGCTCCGCACGAAGTGTTCATTGTCATTGATTCGACCACCGGTCAGAACGGTCTCAATCAGGCAAAGGAATTTTCAAATGCTCTCGATGGTCTTACCGGAATAGTTCTGACAAAGCTTGACGGTACTGCAAAAGGCGGGATAGTTCTGAAGATCAATAAAGAGATGAAGCTGCCGGTTCGTTTTATTGGAGTCGGTGAAAAGATAGATGACCTGCAGGTCTTCGAAAGCAAGAGTTTTGTCGAAGCTCTTTTTGAAAAATAGATATTAATGATGAGCAAAATAATGTTTAAGCTACCATGGATAATAAAATAAAAATATTACCTCAATCCCTCTCAAATAAGATCGCAGCCGGCGAAGTTGTAAACCGCCCGGAATCAGTTGCAAAAGAGTTGATCGAAAATTCAATCGATGCCGGAGCAAGTCACATTACACTTATCATAAGAGATGCAGGAAAAAGCCTGATACAGGTCATTGATAACGGATCGGGCATGACAGAAGAAGATGCAATGATAAGCTTTCAAAGGCATTCAACAAGTAAGATCGAGAATTATGAAGATCTTGAAAGCATACTTACTCTTGGTTTCAGAGGTGAAGCTCTTGCATCAATTTCTTCGGTATCACAGGTTGAATTAAAAACAAGAACTGCAGCGGAAGATGTTGGCACACTGATCAGAGTTGACGGCAATGAAATGCTTCCAATTGAAAAAATTAATTGTGAAACAGGAACGTCCGTCGCAATAAGAAATATTTTTTATAATACTCCGGGAAGAAGAAATTTTCTGAAGTCAAACCAAACCGAATTCAGACATATCTATGAGACATTCATAAAGCTCGCTGTTTCAAATCCGGGGGTTGCATTTACTTTCATCAATAATGATGATGAACTTTTTGATCTGAGTATTTCACCGCTGAAAGACAGATTAGAAAACATTTTCACTTCAAGGTTCTCAGAGTCACTAATACCTGTTGATCACGGGAATGAACTAATTAAGGTCAGTGGTTTTATTTCCAAGCCAAACTTCACAAAAAAATCAAAACAGGACCAGTACTTTTATCTGAACAAAAGATTCTTTGTCAACAAATCACTCAACTTTGCCGTGTATTCCGGTTATGATCATCTGATAGAAAAGGGAGACTATCCTTCCTTTTTTATATTCATCGATATTGATCCGAGGAAAGTAGACGTCAATGTTCATCCTTCAAAGATGGAAGTAAAATTTGAAGATGAGAGCGCTGTATTCGGGTTTGTAAGAAGAGCTGTTAAGGAAGCATTGAAGAGTGCTGACATAATTTTTGAAGTTGGTTTCAATAACCAGCCTAACCTTCCTCAGACAAGAGAAAGTTTTCATTACAAAGAATCCGGCAGTGGATTAAATAAACAGGATTACAACACTTCATCATTTCAAAAAAGAGATTTCAATTATCCTGAGAAAGAAAATACTTCCAACATTCATTCCATATTCGAAGCCTCTAAGGCAATTGATGAAAATAGTACGGATCCTTTTTCAATGAACAAGCCGGATCAGCAAAAACATATTTTTGAGCATACAAGAAAATCCGACTCGGATAAATTCAATGTATGGCAGTATCAGTATAAATACCTGATGTGTCAGACGGAAACAGGTCTGATGATAATAGATCAGCACGCGGCGCATGAAAGGATCCTGTATGAGCGGGCATTGCTATGGCTGGACTCGCAGTCATCTTTTTCGCAGCAGCTTCTTATTCCTATCAAGCTTAACATGACAAAGATAGATTTTCATCTGGCTTCATCTCTTAAGGATGAGCTGTACAGTCTCGGCTTTAATTTTAACTTAAAGAATAATGAGAATATTGAGTTGACGGGTGTTCCTTCAGATGTAAAGATTGGCAATGAAAATAAAATTTTTCAGGATCTCATTGATCAGTATAAAGAGTATGAGTTGAAATTAAATCTTGAGAAGAGAGACAATCTTGCGAAGTCATTTGCCTGCAGAAGCGCTATCAAAGCAGGAGATAAGCTGACTTACAATGAAATGACAGGATTGATCGATGATCTCTTCGCGGCTCAGATGCCTTATGTCTGCCCGCACGGAAGACCTACCGTTATAAGAATTACCACAGACGAACTTGATAAGAGATTCAGCAGAACCTGAAATCAAATTTAGATTTTAGATTTTAGATTTTAGATTTTAGATTTTAGATTTTAGATT
>JAWXBH010000117.1:0-5648 GCA_034439935.1 bacterium | reverse complement strand
GATCATTGTTCATTGATCATTGTTCATTGATCATTGTTCATTGATCATTGTTCATTGATCATTGTTCATTGATCATTGTTCATTGATCATTGTTCATTGTTCAAAAAGCGTTTTCAATATGATTTATTTCAATCCTGCCCTCATTAAAGAATATGCCGATTACGTCTATCCGAAGATCGTAACCGGCGTATTCCAAGTTATTGCTGATAAAGCCAAGTGCGGCTTTCCTGATATTTTCCTGCTTTGAATGTGTGATGGATTCTTCGGGTTCACCAAATTTTTTACTGCGACGTGTCTTGACTTCAACAAACAATAGCAGCTTATTCTTAACATCCTCAAATATCAGATCAACTTCAGCTCTGTCAAATCTGTAATTGTTCTTTATGAATTTATAATTCTTGTCAGTAAGAAAATTTCTGGCTATTGATTCACCACTTGCACCAATCCTGTTTTTATATACACAATTCATCCGGTTCAAATAAATTATAATTAAGATTGTTTTTACGGCAGAAACTTCTTCTGTGAATATCACACAGCCCGAACTCTTTTATTTTCCGGGAATGCTCTGGAGTGGAATAACCTTTATGCTTGTGAAAATTGTAATCGGGATATCTGATCTGGTAGCCGCGCATTATATTATCACGGGTTACTTTTGCAAGAATGGAAGCGGCGGATATTTCAAAGATCTTTGCATCGCCGTCAATGACAGTTTCGTAATTGATGTTGTGCTGATAGTTTTCAGGAAGTCTGAAGTAATTTCCGTCAATCATATATTTATCGGGGATGACACTTAAGCTTCTTAAAGCTTTGGACATCGCGCGCATCGTTGCCTGAAGTATATTTACTTCATCAATTTCAGTATGACTTATTTCGATCACCTTATATTCAACACATTTATCCACAATGCGGAAAAAGAAACTTTCCCTTTGAAACTCGCTCAATACTTTGGAATCGTTCACATTCTTAATTACATATCCTTCTTCAAATACAACCGCAGCGGCAACTACCGGACCTGCAAGTGGTCCCCTCCCCGCTTCATCTATACCACAGATAAGCATTCTATTTTTGTTTTAATACTGAACAAAATAAACTAAAGTTTGTAAAGTTAAAAGTTTATAAAGTTAAAAGTTAAAAGTTGAAAGTTGAAAGTTTATAAAGTTGAAAGTTGACTCGACATTGTAGTTGAAAACGAAACTGGGGTTAATAAAAAAAAAGATTGAATAGTACCAATACTTACTATTCAATCTCTTCACTTAGAAATTTAATAATTTCTTATAAACCTTAATAACTTTTAACTTTCAACTTTTAACTAAAGTTTAAAACCCCATACCGTCATTATTATTCTGATCAGGTGAGTTTCGTCTCTGTCTCTTTTCATCCTTGTCTGCCTGACCGAACTTGTAAGTGAAAGTTAAGAATGCTGAACGTGTATCTCTTTTCCTGAAGAATGTTTCGCTGAACCGGCTTCCGTCAAGCAACACCTGGAATTTAAGATTATTGAAAACGTCACTTACTCTTAAAGCAACACTTGCCTGATTATTCCAAAAATCTTTTTTCAAAGAAATATCAAATGACTGAAACGGCGAAAGCTCTCCCTGCGCGACTACAAGTCTGCCGGAATAAAAGTAAGACATCATCACATCAACTATTCCCGGAAATCTCATACTTGAATTTATCTTTCCGCTCCACGTATAGCCGTCATTAACAAATCCCTGCTGAAGGTTCTCGGCGTTTACATCTGTATTAAAATAACTTGCACTTCCGTTAAGATTCCAGAATTCAAACGGTGATCCGTTTACTATGAGCTCTGCGCCGTAAGTTTTTGTTGTGCCGTAATTTGTAAAAGTCGTCAGAGTCGTATTGCTGTCAATGAGAACACGCGAACGCGCAAGCTGATCCTTCGAATGCCTGTAGAAGATGCCGGGGTTAACCGTTACTGTTTTAAAATACTTGAGGAAGTTCAGTTCATATGAATCAATGTATTCGGGCTTAAGGTTCTCGTTGCCTGAAAAATAATTTAATGGATCTGATGTATTCACAAAAGGATTAAGCTGCTGAAGAGCAGGTCTTGATATCCTTCTGCTATAGCTGACCTGGATCTCTTCAGTAAGACCAAGCTTTTGTGAAAGACTCGCACTCGGAAAAAGATCAAAATAGGAATTCGTAAAAGTCTTGTTAGTGGTTTTCAAATCCCCGTCAACATTTGTCTGTTCCGCTCTTAAGCCAAGCTGATATCCGAACTCTTTTATCTTTCCTGCAAGCTGTGTATAGCCGGAATGTATTTGTTCTTTGTATATAAATTTATTTGACTGATTGATGTCCGGCAGGAATGAATTTGTTGTATAATTAAAAATATCGGTCTTGTAATCCTTGTCGGACTTTTTAAATATTCCCTTATATCCTATTTCGAACTTTGAATTTTCCGAGAATGGGTGGGTATAATCTATCTGTGCATTGCTCTCATTATTATCATCAATGTTGAATTGCTCCTGCTTTGGCGGATCAATTGTAACCGGGATCGCATATTCTCTTGAGGAATAAATAACCGAGTTATCTTTATATTTAAAAAATGAAAAATCACCGGTCAGAAGCTGTTTTGGATTCTTAAACTTTTGTGTATAATTTAATGCCATATCAAAATTGTAACCTGTCGTTGCATCAGTTGTAAACAGGTCATACTCCGTATTGACAACATTGTTCAGATCATTTTGTGTTGTATGAGTATTCTCATTTCGTTTTCTGTCACGGTCAGTGTAGCTGCCCGAGAGGCTAAATGAACTTCTTTCGCTCAATGTATAATCGAAACCTGCTTTTGAGAAATGAGTTATATTCCTTGACCTGCCCGCATTTTCCTGTAATATAAATGAGCTTGTCGGATTAATGAAATTATTTCTTCCGCTTGTTCCCTGGATCACAAAATTGTAAAGCCGGTAATCATAACTTCCGTACAGCTTAACTTTATTATTCCTTAAGTTCATGTTTAATGTACCGTTGTATTTGTCCTTTGTACCTGCATTGACCGATACACTTCCGTTATAACCAAAACCCGTACCCTTTTTAAGAACGATATTAATGATTCCTGAAGTACCTTCAGCTTCATACTTTGCCGAAGGGTTTGTTATCAGTTCAATGGAAGAGATCTGGTTGGCAGGTATCTGCTCAAGCAATGTCGCAAGATTGGCGCCCTGCTGCCCAAACGGCTTCCCGTCAACGATCACCTTTACATCCTGACTTCCTCTGAGACTTATGTTACCGTCAACATCGACACTGACAGAAGCAACATTCTTAAGCACATCTACAGCGGATCCTCCTTCGGTGATCATGTTTCCCTCCACATTAAATACTTTTTTATCCGGCTTTAATTCTATCGCTGACTTTTCAGCTTCGACAACGATCTCTTCAGTAGTAACCGATCCGGATTTGAGTTTGACCGTTTCAATGCTAACCGAAGGTTTGTCTTTGGTAATTGTAACTCCTTTTACATTTGCAGTGCTGTATCCTACAAGCTCAATTTTAATATTATATGTTCCGTTGCTTAAATTATCAAATTGGAATTTTCCGTCAGTGCCTGTTTCAGCTCCCGTGATCAGCGAATTTTCAGAATTAAATAGCTGGACTGACACAGCAGACAAAGGAATGTTATTATCCTTATCGACAACGGTGCCGTTGATCTTTCCGCCTGTCTGAATAGAATCCAAAGGGAGACTGTTGCCGGCGAACGAATTTGAAAAAGTTAGTACAGAAATTAAAAATAGGAGTAAAACAAACGAAGTTGAAATAATTTTCATGCTGACTTTAGTTTAATTGATAAGAAATAATACGCCTTAATGAATAAAAAGTTTTAATACTTGCTGAGACTGATTTCTTTAAAGGAAAGTTTCATTAAAGATTGTAAATCAGAAAGTGCAGATGACTATATAAAGTTTAAAGTTTATAAAGTTGAAAGTTTCCAAGCTTTGAATTGTAGTTATTGAGTTTCTTTTAAATAGTTACTTTGAAATTAAGAATAAGATTTGATATTTTAATTAACCAATCATTAATGGAAAATATGAAAAAATATTTGTTAATTTTATCTTTCTTAATATTATCTGTCAATTTCGGATGAACGCAGTCGGAAGCATACTTTGCAAAAACAGATCAGGATTCACTCGGAGAAATTCTGCCGGTTATAATGACAAGCTTTATGGCAAGTGTAATAAATGAAGTAACACTCAATCGGAGTTTATTTTTATAAAATTTTTCTCGCCGTTGTTGGTGACCAAAAAGTTTTATCAAAATGTTTTTATTCTTCATATCTGTATTTTAACTTTTTGGAACACCAACAACGGCGGGTTGAAAAGCAAAGTGCGGGAACATATTCAGTTAACTTTGACGGAAACAATCTTCCGAGTGGAATGTATTATTATAAATTATTTCTTAGCGGAGAAGTTAATTTTACAGATACAAAGAAAATGCTGATTATAAAGTAGTAAGGTATCAGAATGTTAATATTTAATAAAGCGCCCGGTGATTTATACCTGCCGCTTTTAAATTTATATAAATTATTTCAAACGTATTGAAAGAATTTTATAATATGCGTATTTTATTTTAATGAAGCATTCTTTTAAAAATTGAACAATCCACGAAAAATCCTTTCCGGCGCACGACGTAAGATCATCTATTCAAAGTATTATAGCTTTGCCGATCCGTTCGTAAAATATCCCGAAAAAAAATTCGTGATATATACCCGCGGGCGAACAGGCAGCACTGTGCTTACTGATCTTCTCAACTGCCATCCGGAAATGTTCTGCGATTATGAGATCTTTAATATTTCAAATACCGGTACTCCGATAGATAACCCCTACAAATATATAAAGAGCTGCACAAAGCGGGCAACCTTCAACGGCAAATCAGTCTACGGATTCAAAGTTAAGATCGAGCAGCTTCGCGATGATCATAAGTATGATGAGAATGAACCTATTTTTCAAAAGCTTTACGAACAGGGATGGAAGTTCATTTATCTCAAAAGATCGAACTCGCTCAATCATAAGATCTCCGGCATCATATCAAATAAGACAAATGTGTTCCACGTGAAGAAGGAAGACGATCACCACAAGGATAAAATTGAAATAGACTGCCGGCTTCTGCTTGATGTTCTGATCTGGGGTGACAAGCTCGATGAAATGGAAGAGGAAAAAATAAAAGACATTCCCCATCTTAAGATCATTTATGAAGAAGACCTTTTGGACAATTCAAAGCATCAGGAAACCGCGAATAAAGTTTTTAAATATCTGGAAATTTCTGAACAACCTGTTAAGACAAAGTTAAAAAAAATTATACCTCTTGACCTCCGCGATCTTATTGAGAATTATGATGAGATGGTTGGCTTCCTCAAGGATACAAAGTTCGTTAAGTTTCTGGATGCAAAATAATCATCTGATTCAAGAATTGAAATCAACCTTAGTAGACAATAAAGTTTAAAAAAATTTTACCTTATTACCTTATTACACATCCATCCTATAATAGAGAAAAAGCTTGCCACGAATTTCACGAATGATCACTAATTAAAAATATTATCACCAATTTTTTAAAACAGAGTTAGCATAAAATTATTTGGATAGCAAAAGTAAATCTTCTAAGGTTATCTAAAGATTTGATTTTTAAAGATT
>JAWXBH010000116.1:0-4406 GCA_034439935.1 bacterium | reverse complement strand
TGATAATGATAACCCTAATTGTTGATTTGTTTAGTACTATTTAAATGTTGATAAAAATGTTTTTGGACAGCACTGAAAAAATTTAAATATCTTTACCGTGCTTTATAGTAATTTAAAAAAAATGATACCTCAATACAAAAACGACACGAAGCGCATTGCTCCGTGCCGTCTTGTGTTTTCGCAATTTAAATTTTCTTAATGTTTTAGAATGAGCATTCTCTTTGTCTGCTTCTCTCCGTTCACGTCAAGTGTGTAAGAATATTCACCCTCTGCGAGTGTAGTGACCGCCTTGTAGTAAACGTTATATTCACCGGGTTCCATTTCCCCGTCAACCAGAACATCGATCAGCTTTCCTTCCGGATTATTTACCTGAAGCAATGCATCACCTTTTTCTATTATTTTAAATCTGATGTTTGTCAATTCATTGAATCTCTCGGGTTCATTCTGATAAAGCTCAAAGTTCTTTTGTTCGATCACGGTTTCTCTTTCCGGAAATCCATTGCTTATAACAGGGGTCTGTGAATAAGAAGTTAGTCTGTAAAGCGCCAGCAGTATCATTACCGTTAAGAAAACTTTCCATAAAATTTTTTTCATTTTTCTTTCTCCTTCTGATTTATTTATCTTTACTAATATCGTTATTCTTAATTGTATTATTAATAGTTGTTCACTCTTTAATTGTTTAGGGGTTTCTACTTAGTAAAATCTGCCGGGAATTTAGCCGGCAGATATGTACTGTTTTAATTTACTCTGTATCTACGGCTATATATTGTTTTTTCTTAACACCGGTTAATACTACAGTCAGATCAAGAAAATCTGATCCCCGATTTTCAATTATTAATTCGGAGGCAACAAATCCCTTTGCATGACAGCCATAAGATTTCTTTTGATCACCGTCGCTTTGGTATATCAATATATCTTCACAGTCTTTTACCGGTTTATCAAAATCAGGACTCAAAATAGTTTCAACATCAATTGAATTTAATACAGAATAAGGTGTGTTGGATGAGTTGAATCTGTATGTTCTGTATGGCTTCAGTCTGATTTGAGTTCTGAATGCATCAATTGTATTTCCTTTGATTTCACTTACAACTTCTTGGTTAATTTTTGGTTCTGTTGTTGCTCCGGATGATGTCAGTTGGTCGCTGCATCCGACCACGAAGGAAAGGAATAAAATCACAATTCCTGCATTTATTATTTTTAATGTTCTCATTTTATTTTTAGTTTAAGTTTTTATTTTAATTAGTTTTGTTTTAATCGGACCGGGTGCACTCCGGCAGATTTTTAATTTATTACTGGTTATTCAAATACAACATCTTTCTTACCCGGATCTATAATTACATCCACATACCCGAAGAGATTTAAATCTATTTCTGTGTATCGTCCGCTTTTGTTCTCGACAATAATTTTTTGTGCCCAAAATCCTTTAGTCTGGCATTCAAGCAGAAATGCTGTGTCTGAGGTGTAACCCGAAACTTCGACGTTCTTTTTTATCAGTTCGCAATTGTCAATTGAAATACATGTGAAAATATTTATTCCCGTATTTCTGCGGTCGAATGTTACTGCCTGGTGCGGTCGAAGCTTGATCTTTTTCTGAAAATGATTGGAAGGAACTGCAGAAGCTTCTGTGCTTGAATTTAAATTTTCTGCATTATTCCCTGACGAAACCGGTGACAGGTCTTCATGATTACAACCTGCTATTACCGAAAGAACTATTATTACTATTGCTACTCTGAGATTTCTTAATGTTCTCATTTTATTTCTCCTTTCTTGTTTTTAATTATTATTATTTTTTATTCTCCTGCTATAAATCCTGTTACATGTATTGATTTTGCTTCCTGGTTTTTCAACAGCATATCGATAAATTGACATTTTTCCAGAAATATTGTTTTCGAATTTATTGACAATCCACTCGAATTTGTTAATGTGAAAGTACCGGTTGCGCTCAGGTAAAGTCCGAAAATTCCCGAAGGTTGTAATTCTTCAAGATTAAGTACTTCATTTGGCTTTAATTCCCTGTCTACTCTCACAATGTGATTGAATTGATTTCCGATATTAGATTCAAGCATCTTTGATTCGGAAATGTTTTCAGATTTAAATTGAATACTCATATCGAGATATATGCTTGTTGTATCTCTGACCGGTTTTGTAGATTCACCGCCGGCTGAATTTGTTGAACTGTTTTGATTAAGACCCGCCACGTTCGAATCATTGCATCCGGTAAGAGTGAAATTAAATGCAAATGCTGTCACTATTAAAATCATCATGGCAATTTTTGAGATATTTTTGAAATTTGACTTCTTCAATCCGTTTCTCCTTTCGTTTTTGCTTTTAAGATTATTGATTTTGTTTTGTAAATTTTGAGTGCGATAAAAATTTTTATCAATAAAAATTTTCCTTTGATTGTGATTTACCTGTTTCATTTTGAACCTTCTTTTTTAAAATTTAAAAATGTTTAACTTACAATTTCAATTACTAATACAAAAATCGTGAATTCATCCAGAATACTTAATAGATGTACTTTCTCAATTTTAATAGTGGAGAATACCTAATGAAGTACTTGTCCCGGAAAATTGGAAAAATAAGTAATGAAAACATTTTTGTTAAAGTTTGTCACAATATTTTTTTCACAGTGTCCAAGTAATGAGTCAATAATTTAACTGAATATTATGTACAACTTTTTGAAATTAATTTTCACAGCAATGTTAACAACAAGTCTGGTTTCTTGCGGAAACTCTGATAACGTGATGAACAGATCCGGCAAGCTCGAGATTATGAACGAGGATAAATTATTTTGTGAGTATGCTTTGAAGGAAGGTTTCTTTAATGCGTTTAAAAAATTCGGAGCGGATGATATTGTGAAATTGGGTGAAGGACAAAATCCCTCGATAGGAATGGATGAACTTGTAAAAACTTTTGACGAAAAAAGCGGGACTAAGAATTTGTCATGGTATCCGGTGAATGGCGATGTAGCTGCTTCCGGTGAACTTGGATATACCCGGGGTAATTGGAAGCTTTCTGCAAAGGACTCAACTTATTACGGAAATTATTTTACTGTATGGGAAAAACGAAAGGATGGCAAATGGAAGGTCACTTAGGATGGAGGAAATTCGACGCCAAAACCCTGATTTTCAATTATCAATGTTCAATTATCAATGTTCAATGTTCAATGTTTTTGAAAAATGTTTCAGTAAAATGAGGGAATTATAGTTCACGCATGGACAGAGGCAACGAAGTAACATTGAGAATGGAGAATTAATAATTGATAATTAACTTCAGGGTTTTGCAATTATAAGTCTCAGTGCGCAGGTAAAAGTTGGCTGCTTACGAAAGTGTCCGTACTTTTTATCCCATTCTCCTGAATCAAGATCATCCGACAATCTTTGTACTAACTCTTCTTCCTTACCTTCGGGCAGAAATCCCCACGCTGACTGTGCTTGCCTCACTTCCCTTTCGAGAAATGCTTCAGGTCTTCCGTAGAATGCTTCCTGAAAGCCATCGACACAGTCAAATGGAATTTCTAACGGAATTGTTTCGCACTTTCCTCCAATTGATTTTTCTATGAATTCAATTGAAGGGTATCTGGCTTTCTCAACTTCAATAAGCTCAGGAAAATATTTCGCATTCCAGAAGTTATCCAACTCATCCGGATCAAATGTCATGACTATCACCTGAGCTTTTGTGACTCTCCGTAATTCCTTTAAGCCCTTATCCATATCAGACCAGTGATGAACCGTAACCATCGCCATTGACGCATCAAATGAATTATCATCAAAAGGCAGATCATCGGCTTTTGCATCTATTGCAGGAACTTTGCCATTTGTAATTCGCTGCGCGCGCATTGCTGCCGAAGGTTCAACGGCAATCACATAACGGTCTGCCGGCTCATAAGAACCCGCACCTGCTCCGACATTAAGAATAGTGTGAGCATTTTCCAAAGCGCTGTTTACATACCGTTCGATTCGCGGATCAGATCTTCGGTGACCTGAATATTTCACACCGGAGCTGTCATAATCAAAAGCAGGGTTATCAATTATCAATTTATCAATTATTAATTTTCAATTATTATTATCAACTGTAACAACCAGCCCGTTATTTCTATGTGAATATCTGCTAAGGTTCTTTTCAAGTGACGAGAAAATTTCTTTAAAATTGTTTGTTAAATATCCGGGAATTGGTATTTAGGATTTTGCATTATTCTCTACACACTCTACACACTCAACACACTCAACACACTCAACTCACTCAACTCACTCTACACACTCAACACACTCAACTCACTCTACACACTCAACACACTCAACACACTCTTGTAATGCTTCAACTGGAAAAGGAATTTCAGAATATTTATTTTATTAAACTTAAAATAAAAGGAGATTCCGAAAATGTCAGAAAGAAAACATTTATCA
>JAWXBH010000115.1:0-16221 GCA_034439935.1 bacterium | reverse complement strand
TCAATAAACCGGTGCGACTTATGCTGTCCAAACAAATTTATGTTAATTCTGTTTTTAAAATTAGTGATAATATTTTTAATTCGTGATCATTCGTGAAATTCGTGGCAAGTTTTTTGCTTATTTTGGACGGATGTGCCACTGCTTGGAAAGTGAAGCACGTCAAAATCATTTTTTGTATCCGCCAAAACCGTTTTTGTATTCGTCAAAGTCTTTTTTGCATCTGTCGTTCCCTGTTTTTGTACAACAAATATTTAAAATTCCTTCCAATATTAATTTTGTAAATGGTATGTGAACTTCCGTTAGTCCGTGGCAGAAATTTATAATCTGGCATTAATAGTCACTGATGCTCAGATTTGTAACTGAAACTATTGAAACACTAATTGTAGTTAATTATTGGAGTTAGAAATACTTCTATTGCAAGGAATTATATAACATTTTTTCAAATTTCAATTTAGAGTATATTTAATCCTAAAATAAATTCATCTTGAGGAAACCGACCAGAATCATAGCAGTAACTTTAATACTTTTAGTTGTTGCAGCTTTACTCATCGTTCCAAAACTACTTTCCGAAAAAAACAAAACACAAAACCCTACAGGTCAGAATACTCAAAATCAGGTCACTCCCGCTGACGCTTATATCATTGTGGGTACTGATCTTGAAAATGAAGTTGCAACCGTCGGCACTATCCTTGCAAATGAAGAAGTAGAGATCAAGAGTGAGGTTCAGAGAAAGATCACGGGGATTTATTTTAAGGAGGGTAGCTATATTCCTAAAGGAAAAACTTTATTCAAGCTTGATGACGCTGACCTTCTTGCAAATCTTTCAAAACTTGAGCTCGATGAAGAATTAAATTTAAAGCAGCAGGACCGCGAAAAGCAATTACTCGATAAAGGTCTTATCTCACCGGATGAATATGATGTCAGGCAGACCACCATTGATAAGATCAGAGCGGATATGGAGATAGTTAACATTAACCTTGACAAAACCTATATACATGCACCTTTCTCGGGAGTTGCGGGTTTCCGGAATGTCAGCTTGGGAAGCTTGGTAAATAGTTCAATTGTCTTAACCACTATTCAGGATATCGGACGCGTTAAAATTGATTTTTCAATTCCTGAAAAGTATATCAATCTTTTTAAGCCCGGTCAGAATATTACTTTTCAGTTGGAAGGTTACGATGATGAGTTTACCGGTAACGTTGTTTCTTATGATCCGAAGATCAATGAAAGCACTCGGAGCATTATCCTCAGGGCAACAACTAACAACAACGGAAATAAACTTTTACCGGGCTCTTTTGTAAAAGTGAAACTTGAATTGGATAATATCAAAGATGCAATCCTGATTCCAACCGAGGCTGTTATTCCTGAGCTTAAAGGACAAAGTGTTTTTATTTTTCAGAATGGCATCGCTGTTTCAAAAGATGTTGAAATAGGTTTAAGGACTGATAAGGATGTTCAGATCACTTCAGGTCTTACTGTCGGAGATACTGTCATTACGACAAATATACTGCGTTTGAAAAAGGATTCAAAAGTAAAACTTGTAAATATAAAATAGCTTATGAGTCTTTCATCCGTCTGCATTCAGCGTCCCGTACTGTCAATTGTAATATCGATCATACTTGTAATATTTGGTGTAGTTGGATTTCTTGGATTGGAAGTTCGCGAATATCCTAACATTGATCCTCCCATAATTACTGTAAGCACAAGTTATCCCGGTGCTAACTCAGATGTTATAGAGGCTCAGATCACTGAACCTCTTGAACAATCCATCAACGGTATTGACGGTATCAAGATAATGTCAAGCACAAGCCGTGAACAGCAGAGCCAGATCACTGTCGAATTTGATCTTGGAAAAGATATTGATGCTGCCGCAAATGATGTCAGGGACAGGGTTTCCAGAGTTCTTCGTCAACTTCCGCCCGATATAGAAAACCCTGTAATTGAGAAAGCGGATGCTGATGCGGTTCCGATAATCATGGTCTTTGTAAGAAGTGATACTAAGAACATACTTGAGGTAAATGAGTTTGCATCAAATGTTATCGCTGAGAAAGTTCAGACAATTCCCGGCGTCAGTGCGACAAGGATATTCGGAGAAAAAAAATATGCAATGCGTCTTCGTCTTGATCCTGATAAATTGAATTCTTACAAAATAACACCTTCGGATATTCAGCGGGTGCTTGAATCTGAAAACATTGAGTTGCCTTCAGGAAGGATAGAAGGCGACAATACCGAGCTTACGATAAAAACTTTCGGACGTTTATCCAAACCTGACGAATTTAATAACATCATTATAAAGCAGGATGACGGAAGCATTGTCAGGCTTAGCGATGTCGGATATTCGGAATACGGACCAGAGAATGAACGTATTGAAGTAAAAGGAAAGGGAATAATCGGTGTTGTAGTTGCCATCCTCCCTCAACCGGGTGCAAATGTATTGAATATTTCTGAGGAGTTCACAAAAAGATTTGAAGAAATAAAAAAGGAGCTGCCTCCGGGAATTGAAGCTCAGCTTATTTTTGATTTCTCAACTTTTGTTAAAACTACGGTAAATGAAGTTGAAGAAACCATCTTCATTGCTTTCGGTCTGGTTGTACTGATAATTTATTTATTTCTCCGTGACTGGCGTTCGACCTTTATTCCGGTAATTGCAATTCCTGTTTCCATCATCGCGACATTCTTCTTAATGTATCTCATTGGCTTTTCGATAAATGTGCTCACTCTGTTCGGGATCATACTTTCAATAGGACTGGTATGTGATGATGCGATCGTTGTGCTTGAGAATATATATTCAAAGATAGAAGAAGGAATGACGCCGATGCAGGCGGCTTACAAGGGTTCGCGTGAAATATTTTTCGCAGTTGTATCCACTACCGTCGCGCTTGCCGCTGTATTTTTACCAATAATGTTTTTACAGGGTCTGACCGGAAGATTGTTCAGGGAATTCGCGGTTGTTATCGCCGGATCAGTTTTGATCTCCGCTTTTGTAGCACTTACATTAAGTCCGATGCTGAGCTCAAGATTACTGAAGAAGCATGAGCCGAGCAAGTTTTATAAATTGACTGAACCTTTCTTTGTATGGCTTATCAACACTTATAAAAAGACTCTCGAGCTCTTCCTTTCAATGAGATGGATCAGCATCATAGTGATGATATTTGTTTTTGGAATGATTTATTTTCTGGGATTAACTTTAAAGACAGAACTTGCACCACTGGAAGACAGGTCCAATCTCAGAATAGCGGTTAATGCTCCGGAAGGATCATCATTTGAATTTACCAGGAAATACATCCGTGAGATCGGACAATTTGTTCTTGATTCAGTACCTGAGGCATATTTTCCGCTAGAGATAACAGCCGGCGGTGGCGGAGGATCGGCGGTAAACAGCGGCGTTGTTAATATTTACCTTTCTGATCCTAAAGATAGAACAAAATCACAGGAAGATGTTTTCAGAAAATTATCGCGCGAGATAAGTCAGTTCACCGGAGTGCGTGCGTCTCTTTCACAGCCCCCTACAATAGGAGCGAGGTTTGGCGGACAGCCTGTACAGATGGTAATACTTGCCCAGAATTATGACAAGCTTATTGAAGCACTTCCTAAATTTTTCGATGAAGCCAATACAGATCCAAGGCTGCAGTTTGTCGATGTAAATTTAAAGATCAACAAGCCGGAGATCTCTTTAACTATTAACAGGGAGAAAGCGGCAGAGCTGAAAGTTTCGGTGGAAGATATCGGAAGGACTTTGCAGATCGCATTCGGCGGACAGCGTATGGGATATTTTCTAAAGGACGGAAAGCAATATCAGATCATAGGTCAACTGAATCGTGAGTATAGGGATAAACCCTCTGATCTTAAATCCTTGTTCGTAAAAAATTCTGACGGTGAAATGATCCAGCTCGAAAGTCTTGTCCGGCTCGATGAACAGGCAGTTCCGACCTCCAGATTCAGATTTAACAGAAGTGTTTCGGCAACAATCTCTGCAGGGCTGAAACCTGGCTTTACACTTGGTGACGGTAATATTGCCATGAAGGAGGTCGCTGATAAAGTTCTTGATGAGAGTTTTTCAACCACCTTCGCCGGTCAGTCACGTGACTTCGAAGAAAGTTCATCAAGCTTACTTTTTGTTTTTATCTTTGCGATAATTATCATCTATCTCGTACTCTCCGCGCAGTTTGAAAGCTTCGTAGACCCGTTCATAATTATACTTACAGTGCCGCTTGCGCTCGCCGGAGCTCTGCTGTCGCTATGGTACTTTGACATGACCATAAACATATTCAGCCAGATTGGAATTATCATGCTTGTCGGACTGGTAACAAAGAACGCCATTCTTATAGTAGAGTTTGCAAATCAAAAGAAAGCCGAAGGTCTTACAAAAATGGAAGCCGTAAAAGAATCTGCGATCCAGAGATTCCGACCTATTCTTATGACAACGATGGCAACTATACTCGGCATACTTCCCATTGCTTTGGGATTCGGCGCGGGAAGCAGGATATCACTTGGTATTGCGGTAGTTGGCGGATTATTGTTCTCGGGATTTCTAACGTTATACATTGTACCTGCAATGTATTCATACCTCTCAAGCAAAAAAGCCACTGTAATAGAAGAGGAAAAAGAATATGAGGAAGAAATACAGATGAAGCCCGGTCTGCTTGATTAGTTCTTTGATCGAACCAATTTTAAATTATTATTAAGCCCGCAAAACAAGAGGGCTTTTTGTTTTGTGTGTAACTAAGGACTCTCATAAATTTAATTTTTATCATTTAACAATTCCGTAAAAATTAAGTTAAACGGTTCAATCACCATTTAACTTTCAACTCATAGTATATTTTCCTAATTTGACTTACCTCTAAAATATTTCTACAACAATTATCTCAATGTCTGATCTGAAAATCTTTGCAGGAAGATTCTCCAACTATCTTGGAAAAAAAATAGCTGCCAATTTAAAAATGAAGCTTGGAAAATGTTCAATAAAAACGTTTTCTGACGGTGAGATCTGGGTAAAGTATGATGAGAACATACGCGGAAGCGAGGTGTTTATCATTCAGTCTACTATCCCTCCGGCTGATAATTTGATGGAGCTTATGATAATGATTGATGCAGCAAGAAGAGCATCGGCAAGAAGGGTCAACGCTGTAATTCCTTACTTCGGCTATGCCAGACAGGACAGGAAGGACCAACCTCGTGTAGCGATAACCGCAAAGCTTGTTGCTAATCTGATCACCGTTGCCGGCGCTGACAGAGTAATTACAATGGATCTTCATGCATCACAGCTTCAGGGGTTCTTTGATATTCCCGTTGACCATTTATACGGATCGGCGGTATTCATGAAAAAATTCAGACAGATGAAAATACCAAATCTCGCTGTAGCATCACCTGATGTCGGCGGTATCAAAATGGCAAGAGCTTATGCCAAAAGATTGCATGCTGATCTTATTCTTATTGATAAGAGGAGACCAAAACCGAATGTCGCTGAGGTCATGAGTATAATAGGTGAAGTTAAAGGAAAGAATGTTCTTATAATTGATGATCTTATCGATACTGGCGGAACCTTTGTGAACGCAGTCATTGCTCTGAAGGATTACGGAGCAAAGGAAATTTACGGAGCTTGTACTCATGCTGTGTTTTCCGGAGAATCGGTCGACAGGATTAACAGCTCACCATTGAATAAATTATTTATCTCCGATACATTACCTCTTACACACAAGTCACCGAAGGTAGAGATCGTTTCCGTCTCGGGTTTATTTGCCGAATCAATTTCAAGGATCAATAAAAATCAGTCTATAAGCTCCCTGTTCGATGTTGTAAAAGGACTTTAGAATGAATTGAAACCCAAAATTCATATTCGTATTTTTAAGCAATTAAATTTAATATTTTAACATAAGATAAAATCTATTATGAGCATCGATATCGTAATGCCTAAGATGGGCGAATCAATAATGGAAGGTACGATTTTAAAGTGGCACAAAAAGCCAGGTGATAAGGTTCAGGTTGACGAAACCATCCTTGAGATCTCCACAGATAAAGTTGATACGGAAGTTCCTTCACCGGATTCAGGTGTTGTGTCGGAATTGCTTTTTAATGAAGGTGATGTAGTTGAAGTTGGAAAAGTGATCGCAAAGCTTGATACTAACGGTTCAGCCAAACCTGTCGCTGAGAAGCCAATGGAAACTGCTGAAGCAAAACCCGTTGAGCCGGTTAAGGAAGCCCCTGCCGCTAAAGTTGAAATACAATTAGTGAAGGAAGAACCTAAGCCGGAACCTTTAGCTGCCGGATCGAACGGAGAAGGAAAATTTTATTCACCGCTTGTTTTGAATATCGCAGGTAAAGAAGGTGTGTCGTTTGCAGAGCTTGAAAAAATAACCGGAACGGGTGTCGAGAGCCGCGTTACCAAGAAAGACATTCTTAATTATCTCAATGACCGGACTTCAAAGCCGGCTGAAGTGCCTGAAGTAAAGGCAGCCGAAGTTACAGAGATCAAAGTCCCAAAAGCTGAAGCACAAATTTCTTCAGCACCTGAAAAGAAGATTGAACTTCCGAAACAGAAGATCGACTATAATGAAGAAGGTTTGTCAGTAATGGAATTTGATAATGTTCGTCAGAAGATGGCAGAGCACATGATCGTTTCAAAAAGGATTTCACCGCACGTTCAGGCGATCGCCGAATGTGATCTTACAAACGTTGACAAGGTAAGACTTGCAATGAAGGATGAATTTGAGCGGAAGGAAAGCATCAAGCTGACTTACATGCCTTTTATTTGTGAAGCTGTTGTAAAGGCGCTTAAAGATTTTCCTCTGGTAAATTCAATTATAGATGATTCGGTTGTTCCTTATAAAGCAATTACACGTAATACAATAAACCTTGGTATAGCTGTCGCTATGGACAACGGCGGACTGATCGTTCCTGTAATTCATAATGCCGACGGAATGAATCTTATCGGCATTGCACGCAGTATTAACGATCTTGCAAAGAGAGCCCGAATCAAGAAGCTTACTCTGAATGAAATTCAGGGAGGAACATTCTCGCTGACGAACTTTGGTGTTTTTGGAAATGATATTGGAATTCCGATCATCAATCAGCCGCAGGTAGCAATTCTCGGATTGGGATCAATTAAAAAAAGAGCTGTTGTTGTTGAAACCGATGAAGGAGATTTTATCATGCCGAGAAAGACACTGTTCTTGACTTTATCTTTCGATCACAGGCTCGTTGACGGTGCATTAGGCGGAAAATTCACAATGCGTATCGCTCATTATCTTGAGAATTATAAAGGTTAATTTTAATAATAATTTTTAATTACAGGGAATAAAAATAATTTATTCCCTGTTCTCATTTATAATAGATTTTACCTCAACATCAATATTACTTCCTATGAAAAAAATATTTTTTCACTTCATCATACTTTTCGTTACTATCAATGTTTCCATTTCTCAGGAAAAGGGTGACATAAAATACTGGATCTCTTTTAAGGACAAGGGTGAGTTTAAGCCTGACGTCATAATTACACCGGAAAGCACTGCATACCAAAAAGGGAAAGAATTGCTCACCGACAGGGCGGTCAAGAGAAGGCTTAAAGTTTTAACTCAGGATAATCTTATCAGCTACAGCGATCTGCCTTTGGATAATAATTATGTAAACGGTGTTGAGAAGCTTGGAGTCGATCTGATCGCACGATCAAGATGGTTCAACGGAGTCAGTGCTTATATGACAAAAGGTCAGCTTGAAAAAGTTAAGGCATTGGATTACGTTTCACAGATCAAAGTTGTTAAAAAATTATACAAACAGGAGATCATTATTGAAAACAAAACTCCTGCTGACATAAAAAATGTTACAGATGATAAGAGCCGTTATGGAAAATCATATAAGCAAATGAATACTGTCAATGTACCTAAAGTTCATGACCTGAATATAACCGGTAAAGGCGTTATGATCGCGAGCTTCGATGACGGCTTTGACTGGAAGAATCATGAAGCGCTGAAGAATCTGAAAATCATCGATGAGTATGATTTCATAAATGAAGATAAAAATACTTTCGCGGAAAAAAATCAAAAGTATCCGGATGATAAGAAGCAGGGTCAGCATGGTACTGCAACACTTTCTTCAATGAGCGCTTACAAGGAAGGTAAGCTTATCGGACCGGCTTATGATTCAGAGATCCTGCTGGCAAAGACCGAATATGTTTCTTCTGAAACTCCGATGGAAGAAGACTTCTGGCTTGAAGCCGCTGAATGGGCGGAAGCTGAAGGCGCTGACATTATTACAAGCTCACTTATTTATAAACAGTATGATGCTCCGTATGAAAATAATTCTTACTCTTATGATGATTATGACGGCAACACCGCGGTAACAAGCATAGCAGCTAAACTTGCCGCGAGGTTAGGCATAGTTGTATGCCAGGCAATGGGTAATTATGATCAGACAACGATCCCGTCTATAGGATCCGCTGCTGATGCAGACTCGATTATTTCTGTCGGAGCTATTACATATTCCGGAGACGCGGCAACATTCACTTCCAATGGTCCTACTAAGGACGGCAGAACAAAGCCCGATGTTGTAGCGCCGGGAGTCGGTGTTTATGTTGCGGTTGTTGAAGAGGTTTCCGGAAATGATTCAACTTATGAATATTCAAACGGTACATCATTTTCAACACCAATAACTGCCGGAGTTGTTGCGTTGATCTTATCCGCTCATCCCGAGCTGACTCCGATACAGGTCCGTGACGCTTTAAGAAATACCGCCAGCCTTTCAAATAATCCAAACAACATACTTGGCTGGGGCACGATCAATGCTTACGATGCCGTACTATATAACGGAATGGCCTGGAGCAATGACTTTATGATCGATAAGATTGGGAATGATCTGCTGATCTCTACTTACGTGGCTTCAAAGGATCTTATTGATCCTGCTTCAGTAAAATATAATTACAGCTATGATGGTGAGAAGTATGAATCGGTTTTGATGAAACTGGTAGAGCCAAATGGTGATAAAAATAATTCAGGAAAATATTCGGTAACATTTACACCTGCAAAGAACATGGATAACTTTAAGAGCTACTTTACTGCTGAAGATTACAGCGGGAATAAATCAATGTATCCGAAAGAAGTTTCAGCTTTTTAAGATCTAAGAGTACATTTCCCTTTCAACGATTTCACAAATGATATGACCGACTGTAATATGACCTTCCTGAATCCGCTGAGTGTTCTGTGAGGGAATTATAACAGAATGATCGCATACATTCTTCAGCTTTCCTCCGTTATCTTTTCCTAAAAACCCGATCGTAATAATATTTTTTTGTTTTGCCTTATCAACAGCTTTAAGAATATTTGGAGAGTTGCCGCTTGTGGAAATGCAGATCAACGCGTCACCTTCATTGCCAAGTCCTTCTACATTTCTTGCGAACACGTTCTCAAAACCAATATCATTTCCTCCTGCAGTCAGATTTGAAGTATCCGTTGTAAGTGCGATCGCCGGTATTGCGGGTCTGTCAAGGTCATGTGAGAGTCGTATCATGAATTCAGTAGCCAAATGCTGTGAGTCCGAAGCACTTCCTCCATTACCGATCAGCATGATCTTTTTACCTGACTTCCCAACCTTAATTAAAACATCTGCGATCATATTTATATCCGGACTGCACTTTTCAAGAATAAGCTTCTTTACTTCAGCGCTTTCATTCAAAGACTCTTCTATAAATTTTTTTCTGTTAAACATTTTTTGTTTGTGATAAAATTATTTTGATTCTGATGTAATGTTGTTAATGATCTTTTCTGAAACATTCACATTATCCCTGAATACAAGATGACATCTTTTCCCGATATCATTTCTTAAATTTTCATCCTTAAGAATTTCTCTGAACAATCTGTAGAACTGCCTGGTATCCCTTACCCGAATTCCGCAGCCGTATTTCAAAAGTATTTCATCTTCATCGGAATTCTTTACATCGTTTGAAAATAAAACAGGCATATTAAATATAGCGGGTTCAAGGATATTATGAAGTCCCGTTTTAAATCCGCCGCCAACATAGCTCATGTAGGCTTTTGAATATAGCTTAGAAAGTATTCCAATCTTATCCACAATGATCACATTTTGTTTGCTGAAACTATCCAGCTTAGAATAGCGAATAGAGCGCAGAGTAGGATATTTGCTTTCAATTTTTTTCTCGATCACATCAAGTTTTGTTTCCTTCGGTTCATGCGGAACAATTATTGTCAAAAGATCCGGCTCATACCGCAACGTCTTATCAATTGCAGGAAGAAGAACTTCTTCATCTTCCTTCCATGAACTTCCGATAATAAAAATTTTCTTTCCTTTTGTAATTTTTTCCGGCAAGACATTTTCCCCGGAAAAGTTTTTCATGGAATCATAAACTCTCTCGAATTTGGAATCTCCTATTTTTATTACATTTGTATTCAGACCTGCAAGCTTCTTCCTGTAATTCTTTTCATCAAATTTATCTATCACAAAGATCGTATCTATCATGCCGTATAATGTTTTCTTGAAAGAGCTGGCTACGGGAAAATTCCATGTAATATCTTTTTCATCATAACGCGCATTTGCAACGACGGTCTTTATACCCCTCTTCCCGGATTCGTAAAGTAAATTGAACCAAAGATCATATCGCATGAAAATTATAATTTCGGGATTGATTGTATCAAGTAACTTTTTCTCATTGGACAAAGAATCCAGCGGCAGATAGGTCTTAATGGTTTCAGGGAAATTAATTTTTGAATTATTAAATCCGGATGGGGAAAAAAAAGACATTACAGTGCCGTAGTTTTTTTTAGCAAGCTCTTCCGCAAGCGGGATCGCCTGCTGAAATTCGCCTAAGGATGAACAATGGATCAAAACTTTTCTGCTGCTCTTTAAAACAGAAAGAGATTTATTCAGCTTTGTGAACAAATCTCTCCGGTCTCTCAAACCTTCTCTTACTTTTGAATTGAATATGGAATACAAGCTGAAGAAAAGCCAAATGGCAGGTATTCCTATAATATTATAGATCACAAACCATAAAGTTCGCATGGCTGTGAAGTTAAACTTCCATGATCTCTTTCTCTTTAATAGCAATCAGATCGTCTATGTCTTTAATGCGTTTGTCCGTAAGCTTTTGCACATCGGTCTCACCGGTCTTTCTTTCATCTTCCGAAACATGTTCTTCCTTCTCTGTTTTTTTCAGATGCTCAATGGATTCTCTTCTGATATTACGAACAGCTACCTTTCCTTCTTCGGCGAATTTCTTGATCAGCTTTACAATTTCTTTTCTTCTTTCTTCATTCAACGGCGGTATAGGGATTCTTATTAATGTCCCGTCATTTGCAGGATTCATTCCGAGATTAGCTGATAGAATAGCTTTCTCAATAAGAGGCACTGCTGACTTATCCCATGCCTGAACAGTAATTGTATGATAATCGGGAGTGCTTATGTTGCCGAGCTGTATCAAAGGAGTCGGGGTTCCGTAATAATCAACCTTAATCCCGTCGAGTAAATTTGTTGTAGCTTTACCGGTTCTGATCTTAATAAACTCATTCCTGACATGTTCAACTGCCTTATCCATTTTTTCTGCAGTACCTTTTAATATATCTTTTACCATAACTTAAAAATTTAATAAAATTTGTCTAAGAAATTAACGTCCCAATGTGTTCTCCGGTGACAAGCTTTCTTAAATTATCTTTCACATTCATATTAAAAACTTTAATGGGAAGATTATTCTCCTGACACAAAGTTATTGATGTGAGATCCATTACACGAAGGTCTTTCTCAAGCACTTCAAGATAAGACAGCTTTCTGAACATCTTTGCTTTCTTAAATTTTTCCGGATCACAATCATAAACACCATCAACCCTTGTTCCCTTAATAATTACATCCGCCTTAATTTCAACTGCCCTCAAAGCTGCAGCAGTATCAGTGGTAAAATACGGACTGCCTGTTCCTGAAGAAAATATAACCACTCTTTTTTTCTCGAGATGTCTTAACGCTTTTCTTAAAATAAACGGCTCCGAAATTTCATCCATTTTTATTGCAGACTGAACTCTGGTATGTATCCCTCTTTTTTCAAGTGAATTTTGAAGAGCAAGAGAATTAATTACAGTTGCAAGCATTCCCATCTGATCACCTGTGACTCTGTCTATGCCTTGTTTATGAGCTGAAAGCCCGCGGTAAATATTTCCTCCGCCAATCACAATTCCCGTCTCAACACCCAGCTTTATTACAGTTGAAACTTCATCCGAAATTTTTTCCAGGACATCCGAATCAATTCCAAAACTATCATTCCCTACAAGGGATTCACCGCTCAGCTTTAAAAGAATTCTTTTGTATTTTAGTGACAATGTATCCGGAAAAAATTAATGAATTATTTAGGCACCTAATTGGAATCTTACCATCTCGGTGATCTCAAGTGAATTATCATTCTTCTTATTGAACTCTGCAATGAGATCTTTTATCGACTTCCCTGACTCATTAATATATTCCTGTTCAAGCAGACAATTGTCCTGATAAAATCTCTCGATCTTATTGTTCACAATTGTAGCTGCAATTTTCTCAGGCTTGTTTTCATTTTTAGCCACGGTCAAATATATATCCTTTTCTTTGTCAATCGTCTCCTGGGATATTCCTGTCCTGTCTATCGACTGCGGGTTCATTGCAACGATCTGCATGGCAATACTTTTTGCGAGCTTCTCTGAATCATCAGTGAGCTTGCCTTTGATTCCTACCAATGCGCCGAGCTTGCTTCCAAAGTGAACGTATTCGGCTACGAATCCATCTGCTGAATTAATTAACTTTGCTCTTTTCAGCTCAGTCTTCTCACCGACTTTACCCATTATTTCATCAATGCTTTCCTGAATGGTCAGATCTTTTTCTGTTTTTGCCGATAGTATCTTTTGATTATCATCTGAGTTAATGCTGAGCGCGGTCTTGGCAATTGAATCTGCAAAATTCTGGAATTCATCTCCTTTGGATACAAAGTCTGTTTCACAATTCACTTCGATCATTACACCGGTTTTCTTATCATCGGAGATCTTGGATTTCACTGCGCCTTCGTTTGCAACTTTGTCGGCACGCTTAACTGCCATCGCTGCGCCTTTCTTGCGGAGAGTTTCGATAGCTTTTTCAATATTCCCATCACTTTCCTGAAGCGCTTTTTTGCAGTCATTAATTCCTGCACCTGTCTTATTTCTTAATTCCTTTATCAGATCTAAAGTTATTTCCATCTTAAATTAAATTTTTTGAGATTATTTATTAGCCTGTTCTAATTTTTCTTTCATTTCTTCGGATTCATCTTCCTGCTTAATCTTTGCAACTTGTGTACCTTCAATTGCCGCATCAGCAATCGCTTTAAGAATAATTTCAATGGATTTCACTGCGTCATCATTTGCCGGCACAGGATAATCAACAAGATCAGGATCACAGTTTGTATCAACGATAGCATAAACCGGTATGTTAAGTTTCTTGGCTTCGTTAATTGCAATATGTTCTTTCTTAATGTCAACGACAAATATAGCTCCAGGTAGTCTTGACATGTTTACAATACCGTTCAATACTTTTTCAAGCTTCTCGCGGTCTCTTGACAGGATCAGTCGTTCCTTTTTTACAAACTGATCAATGGTTCCGTCGGTCTCCATCTTCTGAATGTTTGTAAGCTTCTTAATGCTTTTTCTAACTGTATTAAAATTTGTAAGCATGCCGCCGAGCCATCTTTCTGAGACATAAAACGCTCCGCATCTTTCAGCTTCATCCTTAACTATTTGCTTTGCCTGCTTCTTCGTTCCGACAAACAAAATTTTCTTTCCTTCTGCCGAAATTTTTGAAATTGAATTACATGCTTCTATAAGCAAGTCAAGTGTTTTCTTGAGATCAATTATATGGATCCCGTTTCTTTCCATAAAGATATACTTCTTCATTTTCGGATCCCATCTTCTTGTAAGATGTCCGAAATGTGAACCTGCTAACAGTAGATCTTCGATTTGTACTTTTGACAAGATATTATCCTCCTGATTTAGAAAGCCTAACTTGTGATGAGATATTCATTATGATCTGAATGGAGTTGTTTCCTTCTTTAGAAAGGAAATCAATGATTGGAAATTTCATCAATTAAGAGTTGACTTTTGTTTTTATCTTCTATTTCCGTCATCTTTCATAATACACTCCGTTAAAAGGAGCACACGTATTTTGAAATCAGGAAATATGTTTTTTTAAAAAATATTCTTATTGAACTTTTTATTCTGTTATCTCTTCGAGAACTGGAATTTCTTTCTCGCTTTTGGCTGTCCGCATTTCTTTCTTTCAACTGCTCTTGGATCCCTTGTCATCAGACCTTCTTTTCTTAATACACTCTTCATCTCAGCATTATTTTCAACAAGCGCCCTTGCTATTCCTAATTTTATCGCACCTGCCTGTCCGGTATAGCCACCGCCGTTTACATTAACATAAACATCAAAGGTTCCTATGGTATTGGTTGCTTTCAAAGGATGAAGGACCTCTTCATAAAGATTCTGCGTCTTAAAATATTGATTCGCTTCTTTATTGTTGATGGTTATTGCGCCATTACCCGGTTTTAAGATTATTCTGGCAGTTGCGGTTTTTCTTCTGCCTATTTTTGATATTGTATTTGTGCTCATTCTTTGATTAAAATTTTTATGTTATGACTTCAAGAACTGTCGGATTCTGTGCTGAATGCGGATGCGAGTCCCCTTTGTATACTTTAAGCTTATTAATCAGCTTGCTGCCTAATCTTGTCTTCGGAAGCATTCGTTTTACAGCCAGTGTTATTACGCGTTCCGGATGCTTGTCAATCATTTCCTTGAATGTTCTTCTTTTCTGTCCGCCCGGATAAAGGGAGTGGGTGAGATATTCTTTTTGCTCAACTCTTTTTCCCGCAAGCTTAATCTTCTCTGCGTTTATTACAACTACCCAATCGCCGGTATCTGCGTTTGGTGTGTATTGAGGGTTGTACTTACCTCTGATTCTTTTGGCAACTTCACTTGCCAGACGTCCAAGCACTTTTCCCTCTGCATCAACCAGAAGCCAGTTATTTGGGTTGTCTTTTCTTGTTGCGAATTTGGTTACTCTGTTGGTTTTCTTTATTCCGGATTTCATAATAAAATTTTATAGCGTTAAAGTTACTATTATTATCGAAAATAATCAATGACAAGAATGATGCAAATCAAACTTTTGCAATATTTTCTACAGGGCGGCTCAAAAATTAAATCACTCATTCGCAAAATTCAATAAAGGCATTAATATTTTCTTACACTTATCTTTGTTATTATGTACAACCTTACTTTTTATTCTTTCAATCTTTCTAAATTTTTAAATTGGAAATAAAAGTTTACGTATTCAGGCTCTGTTTTCAGATTTAATGAATAACGTTTTATATTTTACTAAAAAGCCGGCAAATAGAATTACTAACCTATATTAATTGCCGGCTCATTTCAATCTTACTGACAATTCACGCCTATATTATAAGGTGTTCCGCAAACAGCAGAGAATTTGTAACCGTTGCAATCATTTATACAACGGATTTCAACAGTGTAATCAACATCACTGTCAGGAATTCCACAACATGAAAAATTTCCATTTGCATCTGTTGTAGTTTCGCAAATTCTATTTGAGCTAAATGTTATTAACACTTGACAATTTGTTGCATTTGCAAAATTTGATGCGTAATAAGCATGACCTGTTATGCAACAAGTTGCTGTATATCCATAAGAAAGATTTTTGTTAGTGAAGTCTGTCAAGGCTAAAATTCCTAAGACTAAAATAGCACATGTGAAAATTTTGTTTTTCATTTTTGCTCCTTAATTTAAAGTTATTTAAAAGTCTTATTATAAGACACCAATATTATAAAACAATTATATTGGAGGCTATTCGTGGTAATCAAACAGGAACGAATTGAAGTAGTATTTATGGACCTCTGATCATTTCACCTCCCTTCTTACACTGTTAAGTAGCTAACTTAAATTACAATAAGATTAAACTTTGGAGTTACATTCTTCCTTTGAAAATTGTGCTAATTAGAACTCTAATTCAATCAGCTTTTAATGCTTAATTAATACAAATAAAATTTAATGTCAAGAGAATTTAATTTCATCAAACTGATTCCATCCAAATCCTATCGTTTTCAAAAAAAAAATTACTGTTTCATGTTATGAAGCCATGGATAGTTACTAAGCTAATAGTTATTTATTTATTAACTATGTTTTATTCTTGAATATCTTGAAACACATAGTTAGTATACACTTT
>JAWXBH010000114.1:0-3378 GCA_034439935.1 bacterium | reverse complement strand
CTGTATGCCGTTTCTGTTCAGCCTGCCCCGATCTTTATCGGGGTCAGTACCGGACTTTGTAGTCTCGCTTCCTTCAGTGCATGCTTCACAGCAAACCACTCCCGCTGAAAAGCGGGACAGGCATTGCGACTTGCTAATTGGCTTCACCAACTCGCCAATGAGAGACTTTCACTCTCTGGAATATTCGGTATCCTTCGATACCTTGTGCCCATGCTGGGCGCACACATCGTGCTTATGCCAGCTTGGGGGAAAGTGTTGTTATGAAATTTTCGTTTCTTTATTTAGCTTCGTCACGTGGGACAGATTGGATTTCAAAAACCCAAGCCGTCATAAACACTAAACGTTGTAGCGCATACCCTGGGACGACCCAACCGACCGACAAATTTGAACTTATAAAGATTTGACTTTGTTAACTTTTAAGTTAACTTTGCCAAATGGATAAAATCCGTCAAATTATCTTCTACAAGGAGTATTTCCTTGACTTCTATAACGACCAGACGGCCAAGGTTAAAGACAAAATTGAACACGTTTTGTTTGTAGTTTCAGTAGCAGAGAGAATTCCGAAAAAATTCTTTGACCATCTGACGGGGACGGATGGACTTTATGAAATAAGAATCGAATATCAAGGGAATATCTATCGAATTTTCTCATGTTTTGACGAAGGTAATCTAGTTGTATTATTCAATGGATTTCAAAAGAAGTCACAAAAGACACCAACTGGAGAGATTGAGAAAGCATTAAAAATTAAGACCGAATATTTTATCGAAAAAGTTAAATCAAAGGGACATGGAAACAAAAAGTAAAGGAAAAAAGAGAGTGACAACTTTTGATGAACTAATTGAAAGTCGACACGGAAAAATTGGAACAAAAAAAAGAACTGACTTTGAAATCAAAGCCAAGTCTATCGCCATTGGAGAAATAATCAAGGAAGAGAGACGACTTGCTAACATGACTCAAGACGAGCTAGCAGAAAAAACTGGGACTAAGAAGAGTTTTATTTCAAGAATTGAGAACGGACATAGCGACATTCAACTGTCAACTTTATTTAAATTGCTTGAGTTGGGACTTGGAAGAAAGATATCGTTGACAATTGAGTGAAGGGTACGCGCTACAACAAAATGTTTCTGCAATGGTGCGGTGCAGTGTAAGCTATAAGTTTTTATCTTCGTTCTACGTTTGGTTTCGTGGGACAGGACGCGGCTTCGGAATCCCAGCACGCAATAAACAAAAAACGCTGGCCGCAATTGGCGGACCATGAGCTAAAAAATAGACGGCAAATTGAACCGCGAATGACGTTAGATATCTACTACACGAAAAATTTAATTAATGTCCGAGACAAATTGTTATTCAGAATGACTTGTTTTCTATTTGTTATTGTACTATTCTCTTTGAATCTAAATGCCCAAACGACCAATCGTGATAATGTTGTGACTTACGGCTACTCGGTCATTGACACACCATACGGGGACTATTTCGGAAAGATTGTATTAACAAAGGAAAGGAAGCAACATGAAGGGGAATTGATAGATGAAGAGGGGGAAATCTACAGATTGAAAATCCATAAGCTCACTGACAAGCAATTAATTTTTACAACATACATTGAAAAAACTAAAACAATATTTGACTGCAGTCTAGTTGGTGACTCAATTAAAGGTAATATAAAATTCAAGGCGGATGACTTTAAATACGTTCTTAAGGGTGTTAAATTAGAAAAATATTAAATTGACCTCATGAAGTTTTACCTGATCTCATTATTTATTGTTATTCAGTTTGGGACATTTGGTCAAACAATAACAGGAAGAATATTTGATGAAGCAACTGGTGAGAGCCTTGATTATGTCAACATTCGAGTGGTTGGCAAGAACATTGGAGGGATTAGTGCGAAAGGCGGTGAGTTTAGTATTGACGTATCTAAAACTCAAAAAAATGATACACTGAAATTCAGCTATATTGGCTATAAGACATTTTCATTAGTAGTTAATAAGTTCGATTTAGTAAGCAGGCACACAATTAAACTTAAACCAAAGTCCACCGAGCTAAATGAAGTAACTATTGTGACTAAAAATGAGTTCCATCAGTTGGGGATTCAAAAAGTTGACAGGAAATATACGGGATGGGGAGATTTTGAAAGCCTAAAGGGACGAATTAGAGGCTTGTTGATTGAAGGTGCCGAATGTCCGGTTAAAGTCAAATCATTGTCCTTTAGAATTAACCACAACGAATGGGACAGTGTTGCTTTCAGAATAAACTTCCTGAAAGTTGAGAATGGCCGACCTTCTGAAACCATCCTTGACAAAAACATTTTTGTTGTCACCAGTAAAAAACATAAATGGGTTAACATTGATCTAAACGACCATAACATAATTTTATGCAACAAGGTAATCACAACTCTTGAATGGGTTGACGCCTGGGGAGCGATTGGAGAGTATAGTAATCTTCTGACCTTTTCCTTAGGTAAGGACAGTGGGTATACATTTAGTCAAGAAGCTGGGATGGAATTCGGCTCTCTCTCGTTTGACAAGAATTCTCTAGCCATTTATATAGAAGTTTATGGGGACTAGAAGTTTTTCTATTTACGATAGACATCTGAAAATGATCTTAAGGCTCACTAACCAACTGCGGCCAACAAAATGTTTATGCCAGCTTGGGGTGATGAATGAAGCATCACGACCAAGTGAAGGTGATAAACTCGTAAGACAAATTGAGGCTTTATTGACGAATAAATAAGTTGAAATAATGAGATTAGAAATAAGGCCAACGCACAACAAAATGTCCTATGTATGCAATGGTGGGGTGCAGTGTAAGCTATAAATATTTATCTTCGTTCTACGTTTGCCCACGTGGGATAGATACGTTTTCAAAAGCCCACCACTGCGCATACACAAACGTCACTGCAAGCGTAAACCTAACCGACAATGACTCACCAGACGACAAAATAGAATATGGACAAGAAACAATACAATGAACCTTCTCTTTTTACACCTGAAAATTTACTTAGAGAAGCAAGGAGACAAAAGAATATTAAAGACTGCAAAGTGCCAGAAGTTTGTGTACTTGACCCAGACGGTGATTTAGTTGAATATCTAATAAGAACAGGTCAGGCAGAAATCAACGAGTGCTGGGCTTGTTATCACACTAAACTTTACTCTGTAAGACAAAACGATTTTCAATTTGCTGTTTTAGGTTGTGGCGTAGGCGCTTCGTTTGCTGTACTCATTGCGGAGCAATTGTTTGCTTCTGGTTGTAAAATGCTGATCAGCGTTACTTCGGCTGGCATTATCAACCCGACAAAGAAGAATTCCAAATTTGTTTTAATTGAAGAAGCACTTCGGGACGAAGGCACCAGCTATCATTATCTGCCGCCTTCAGATAAGAGTG
>JAWXBH010000113.1:0-5802 GCA_034439935.1 bacterium | reverse complement strand
AATTCAATACGAGCCATAGTGGAATTGAGACCGGTAGAGGCAACGCGTGCGTTGTCTCTACGTCCTTTATTTGAATCGAACCATAGCGGTTCAATTATAAAATTATAAATTATAAATGTTAAAATTTCTGATTCTTCTTCACATAAATCTGAATGATTTATGTTGTTATTTTGATTGGAAGGAATTACGGAAAACGATATTTTATTTGTCGTGATCATTAGGACAGACGTAGAGACGCCATGCATGGCGTCTCTACAAAATCGCGTGTTACAAATCTGAATGATTTACAATGTTATTTTGATTGAAGGAATTACGTGAAACCCATTGTGATTATCTTGTTTTGTAATTTATGCAAAGTTCTTGAATAACATTATTCCAATTTTGAAAATAAGAAACCGAATGATGTCCTGATACGTTATTAATTTCAGATACATAATACAATTAAAATAACAATGAAAAAGAATTTATCTATGACAACATTATTTTTAATGCTAATCAGTCTGCTTTCATGCAGCAAACAACAGTCTATGAATAACTCATTAAGTTTTATGGATTCAACAAAAAAAGAATCCAAGTTCGAAGTAGTAAAGAGTGAAGAGGAATGGAAAAAGCAGCTCACGCCCTTGCAGTATGAGGTCACACGGGAGAAAGGAACTGAGCGTTCCTTTAACAATGAATACCATGATAATCACAGGGAAGGAAAGTATTCATGCATCGGCTGCGATCAGGAGCTTTTCGGGTCAGATACAAAGTTTGAGTCCGGGACAGGATGGCCGAGTTTTTATGCACCGGTCTCCGAAAAGAACATTCTTGTTGGTAATGACTTTTCACACGGCATGAGCCGTGATGAAGTGGAATGCAGCCGTTGCGGCTCGCATTTAGGTCACGTCTTCAATGACGGTCCGGCTCCGACAGGATTGAGGTATTGTATGAATTCCGCCTCGCTGAAATTTACCGAGAAATAAAATTCAGAATCAGCTTTAAAACAAAAATCCACCTGACTGTAATAGCCGGGTGGATTTTTTTTTATGAATGTTGTAATTTTAAACTGCCTTCAATATGCTTTCAACGACAGGAACCTGTCAACGCCAATCTTTGCAAGACCAACATGACTCTTGAGTGCGCCGCCGTCAGCAGGCGGAGGAGGATTACTCATGTGTTTAAAATTGAATCCGTTGTAATACATATAAAATTCATTTCCAACTTTTACCGGTACGCCGATAGTGTAAATCATCTGATCATCCCATTCACCAAGTTCACCGTAATTTAAGAATGCCTGTCTGTTTCCGCATCTGACAAAATTTATACCGTCTCTTGAGAAAAGCAGTTCGACAAAAGTAGTATTGTCTGTTCGTGACGGATTAACCGGTTCTTCATCACCATTTACATTCAATTGGAAATGTCCAAGAAAACCCCAATACACACTGTCTTTAAAAAGTACCTGCATATTGTAATAGCCCGTAGTTTTTATATCTGAAGCATCCGGCTTTAATATTGTGCCTGTATAAGTCCAGTTGATCCAGTCATCACTGACATATCTTCCGATGTTTCTGATGCCGAGTGAATCCCTGAAATACCCGAGATATTTTCCGAGTACGGGATTCCATCCGCTACTTGAAAGATCTTCACCGATATGTCTCACAGGATTTCCGCTGTAAGGAGTCCAGATAAATCCGTCATAAGAAAATGATACGTGGAGTCTGCTGTTAGCTCTTGTCGTATGCATATTGTAAACGGATTTATATCTTTTGGTTGAATCAGCGGTGTGACCCGAATCATTAACCACGGTCATTAAGCCACCGGGAAAAGCAGCGTCAGAAATTATATTGTTGTTGGTACTGCCATTAAACTTATAAGATTCGAGATCAGGTCTGGTCCAGATGGTACCGTCAACCGATTCATAATAAACAGGAAGTCTCCACAGACCGTCGGCAACCGATCGCAGCCATGTTTTATAAACCATTCTATTTGCAAAAGGACTGTAAGAATAATCAATGTTGCTGTAAGTAGTGATAAGCAGGTCACCTTCCCATCCCTGTGTCGGTGAAATCACCGGCTCGGGATTTTTTACAGGTGAATTCATTTTTCTTAATGCGGGAATATTATTGCTGAATAAAAGCGTATCGGCAAAAAATTGTTTGTATGTTCCGATTGAAAATGAATTAGGTATGCTGTCCGGCTGCTGTACCTGATTTTTAAACTGCAGTGAATACAGATCAGCATCTGACATTACTATTCTGAGATAGACAGGAGTATTTACAATTGATGACAGATTACTTCCTTCATTCCATGTGACTATTTTTGAAAAATTGCTTCCTGTTATTGCAGGGCAATCATTTATAGAAAAATTAGTAAGGGCAGTGCCTGATGCGTTTTGTAATTCGAATTTAAGATAACCCTGCTGTTGAGTTTCATAATTAATGACAAGATTATTTCCTGTGAAATTAAAAAGCTTGGATTTGAAATCAATTTCAGACTGAGATGTCGTTTGTCTGCCTAGTCTGTTCATCAGTCTCTGAACCGCGTTATAATGGATGACTGCCTGCTGCTGAGTAAAGCTTCTTCCAATCGAATAACCTCCAAGCTGCGACGACATAAAATTACTTGCAGTTCCGTTATTATTAAACGCGCCGATAAAGATTTCCTTATTTGGTTTATTTGTGGAATTCATCTGAACAGTATTAATCAGATAATCCCTATAATAAACATTATTCATCTGCTGCGATGTGCGCTGCATCATAATATATCCTGATGGCGAAGGTATTACTGCAAAAGATTCGGTGTTTGAATTTAAAGAGAAGTAAGAATATCCATTAAGATATTTTGGATAATAATAAAAGCTTTTGCCTGTAATATCACGGCACCCGCTCCTTCCTGCATCATTCTGCGAGGACATTGAATAAATGCTGAGACGTGCGTCATTTATTCCTAATTCACTTTCAAAAAAAGGAATAAATCCGGTTGAAACATAACGGTTGGTACCATTACCCGGCAAACCGCTGCTTTGTCCTGTATCTGAATATGAGGATGAAGGATAATTATGATTTACATCTTTGTAGCCGCCGGAAATATAAGTCGAACCATTTGAATTTCTGAAGAGAGGAACGAATGCAGAATTGAAATTTCCCGAAAACCAGTTTTCCCTAAAAATCAAATTCCTGATATTCACTGACTGATATTTCAATCCTTTGACTTCCTTGACATAATCATCAATCGCGGCAATAACACTGTCGGAGACACTGCCGCCGGAAGAATCAACTCTTTCGAGCCAATTCATAGTTTCAGGATCTAATGAATTTAAGAAAACGGTTGATGATTCTTTTTCGGTGATACCGTCTGAACTAAAGGAGTATAAAAACAGAAGAGATGAAAAAAGCAGAACTAAATATTTAAAATTCCCCATAAGATTTGTTTTAATTATAAATAAATACTTTGGGGTTTTAACAATTATCACAAAGCTGGATTATTTATTCAAGTCAATTTTAAAACGAATTGTTTATCACCCACCACATCCGTCCCAAAACAAGGAAAAAACTTGACACGAATTTCACGAATGATCACGAATAAAAATATTATCACTAATTTTAAAAACAGAATAACATAAATTTATTTGGACAAACAGTGCAAGAAAAACCTCGAAGGTACAAAGACTCAAAGAAAAGCTAAATGTTAACAGACATATAAAGATTTCAGTTATAATTATAAAAATCTTTTCTTAGTGGCTTTGAGACTTAGAGGTAAAATTTTGGTTTTCAAAAGGAAGCGGAGTTAATTGAAACTAAAAATTTTTACTTTTTAAATCCCATTGTTTTGTACGTATGTGATACCGCATAGAGCAGAGTGGCGTAGTACTTGGTCATCAGGCTGATTTGTACCTTTCTATGTTCTTTACCATTCCGCCGAAAATAAAATAATGAAACGGCAGAACCAGATACCAGTAAATTCTTCCAAGTAAACCGCTGGGTCTGAAAGTTGCGATCTGATTCAGCACTTCTTTTCCATCCTTTGCTGAAATATTAAATTCAAGCCACGCTTCTCCTGGTAGCTTCATCTCGGCATACAATAATAATCGTTTGCCTTCCTTATCCGCGACCAGTACACGCCAGAAGTCAAGAGCATCTCCCGGAGCAATTGAAGTGTAATTTGTCCTTCCCCTGCGCAACCCTACTCCGCCGATAAGCCTATCCATATAGCCGCGGATCTTCCACAGGGAATTTCCATAATACCATCCGCGATTTCCACCGATAGCCCAGACATTATCGAGAACTTCCTTGCTGTTATTCTTAATTGAAATTTCTTTTTTATCTTTAAAGCATCCAAACTCAGGAACATTAGCAAACTCGGTCAACCTGTTAAGGGAAGAGCTTGTGATCAATGAATCTTTCCAGCTTGAGAGAACAAGATTCTGTTCGATCTTTTGAAATGCCAGCTCGACGGCAGTATGGTAATTTATAGTTTCAATGTTCAGTAGCTTCTGCAGATCATTGTTGCGGCTTATCATTTCGATCTTCATACTGTTTACAAGATTTACAGCCAGCCGGTAAGAAGTCGATGTTACAAAGTAAAGCCAGTAGGATGAAAGTCGCGGTGACATTACAGGGAGAGTAATGATTATTCTTTTGAGCTTTCTTACTTTAGCGTATTGCAGAAGCAGTTCTTTATAGGTTAATATCTCCGGACCGGCAATATCAAATGTCTTGCTAAAGCATTGTTCATTCATTATTACACCTGTTAAAAATTTGATCACGTCTCTGACAGCTATCGGCTGTGTCTTTGTATTAAGCCATTTAGGAGCTATCATTACCGGCAGCTTTTCAACAACGTCCCGGATAATTTCAAACGACGCGCTTCCGGAACCCACGATGATGCTCGCCCTTAATACCGTTACCGGAGCTTTTGATCTCTTTAATATATCCTCTACATTTTTCCTCGAGCGTAAATGCTTTGATAATGTTTTGTCATTGGAGATCCCGCTCAGAAAAATGATCTGCCTGCATTGTGTCTTATCAATGTATTTTACGAAATTCTCTGCGGTACTCGCTTCGAGATCTTCAAAGTCACCTTTGGAAGAAGACATAGAATGTATAAGATAAAAAGCTGTATCAAAATCTGAAGGGATATCTTTTGCGTCGATCTCTTTAAGAAAATCAGCTTCATATACTTCGACCTTTCCTTCGTATAATTTTTTGAATTCAAATCTGCTCTTATCTCTGACGAGGCAGATTACGTTATGTCCCTTTTCAATAAGTTCGGGAAGGAGCCTCTTGCCTATGTAGCCGTTAGAGCCCGTTAATAAAATTTTCATTCTGATTTCCTGTATGCTTTTTTAAGCAGGATCATTCACCTGGCAAAAATAATAATAGTGTTCTTCATCTCTGTTAAATCCTGTTTTGTCATAAAGATTCTGGGATTCGGAATTCGCCTTATGTGTTTCGAGCAAAATACCTTTTGCTTTTGTTTCACTGACAAGTGTTTTAGAACGGTAAATAAGTTCTTCAGCAACACCCTTTCTCCTGAAATCCTTATGCACGAAAAGATCATTCAGTATCCAGATCCGCTGCATGCTCACTGAAGAAAAAGACGGATACAACTGAACAAATCCCATCGCCTCGTTTAGCTTCTCATCTAATGCAAGAAAGATCACTGATTCTTTTTTATTAATCCTGTCGGAAACAAAAACTTCTGCTGACCGGATATCAGGCTCTTGTCCGTAAAATTGCCGGTATTGATCAAACAATTCATAAACCATTTCAAGGTTTTCGAGTCCTGCTTTTATGATCCGCATAAGTAAAGTTAAAAGTT